>NZ_JAOCLK010000049.1:0-31147 GCF_029845265.1 Ectopseudomonas oleovorans | reverse complement strand
AGGCATAACGAAAAGGGCGACTCATCGAGTCGCCCTTTTTCCGATAGCCGGCGTAGGAGCCGCGCCCCGCGGCGAATGCTACGGGGCTGGCGACGCAGAAGTCCGAGGCTTCGCCCCGAGGCGGGGCTCCTACACTTTGCGTCTCGTGCTGGCCCTGCAGGGCGTGCACAGCGTCTTACTGCGCGGCCTGCAGACTCCACTCGGCCAGCTTCTGCTGCTTGTAGCTGAGCGCCGCAGCCGGCACCGGAGTGACCTTGCCAGTCTCCATCCAGCGCTTGAGACGGTTGGCGTCGGCCATGTGGGTGTACTTGCCGAAGGCGCCGAGTACCACGAACGCCACCGGGCGGTTGGCGATGGTGGTGGCCATCACCAGGCAGCGGCCGGCAGCGTTGGTGAAGCCGGTCTTGCTCAGGTTGATGTTCCAGTCCGCCTTGCGCACCAACGCGTTGGTGTTGCGAAAGCCCAGGGTGTAGTTGGGCTTGCGGAAGGCCACGGTGGCTTCGGAGTCGGTGCTGAACTGGTGAATCAGCGCATACTGGTTGGCCGCCTTGACCATCAGCGCCAGGTCGCGCGCGGTGGCGACATTCAGTTCGGACAGGCCGGTAGGCTCGACGAAATGGCTGTTGTGCATGCCCAATGCCCTGGCCTTGGCGTTCATGGCTGCAACGAAGGCACCATGGCCGCCCGGGTAATGGTGCGCAAGGCTGGCGGCGGCGCGGTTCTCCGAGGACATCAGCGCCAGGTGTAGCATCTCGCGGCGGGTGATCTCGCTGCCGATACGCACGCGGGAGAACACACCCTGCATTTCCTGGGTGTCGCGGATGGTGATTGGCAGCACCTCGTCCAGCGGCAGCTTGGCATCGAGCACCACCATGGCGGTCATCAGCTTGGTGACCGAGGCGACCGGCAGGCGCAGATCCGGATTGCTGGAATAGAGCTCCTGGCCAGTCTTCAGGTCGATCAGCAATGCGCTACCAGCAGCCAGCTCCTGCTTCGGCTGGGCCGGCGCGGCCTGGAGGTTCGAAACAACAAGGCTGCCGCACAGCAGCAGGCCCAAAATCGAATGACGGAGTTTCACGGTTCACTTCACCGGTTGGAGTGTGGGGGCCGCTGGCAGGCGATGAAAAACGACCGGCTAGAGCGGCGGCGACCAGTATAAGGATCACGCTTGGCTATTGCAGTATGGCCCGATCAAACGCTCGCTGCTGGCGAATCCAGCTCGGCCTGCAACCAGTCGACGAAACGCGCGGTCAGGCGCTGGCGACGCTTGCGCTCGGGTAGTACCAGGTAATAGCCACGCGCCGAATGCGCCTCGGCCTCACCCAGACGACAGAGCAGCCCCTGAGCCAGAAGTTCATCCACCAGATGGCGCCAGCCGATGGCCACGCCCTGCCCGGCAATCGCCGCCTGGATCAGCAGGGTGTAGTTGTCGAAACGCAACGCGCCGGGTGTCGGCAGGCTGGCGATGCCGAGGGCGCGGAACAATCCCTCCCAGTCGAACCAGCGCGAGCGGTGCTCGGGGCGCAGGTGCAGCAGCGGCAGCTCACTCAGAACCTCCGTCGGTAGCGGTAGCTGGCGCTCGCCGAGCAGACGCGGGCTGCACACCGGAAACACCTCTTCGCCGAACAGCAGGTACGCTTCGCCATGCTTGAAACGACCGTCGCCAAAACGGATCGCCACGTCGATATCGCTGGGTACCGTGGCCGGGTCGCGCTCGCTGGTGATCAGGCTGACGTCCACCTCCGGGTACAGGCGGTTGAAGCGCTGCAGACGCGGCATCAACCAGTAGGCGGCGAAGGCGAAGTCGGTGGCCACCTGCAGCACTTCATGCTGCTGGCGCGCGGTGACGGCGACGAGCCCGGCATCGAGGCTGGCCAGCCCTTCCTGCACATGCGCCAGCAACAGCTCGCCGGCCTCGGTCAGCACAATGCCGCGATAGATACGGTCGAACAGGCGCGTGGCCAGTTGCTGCTCCAGACGCTTGATCTGCTGGCTGATGGCCGGCTGGCTACTACCCAGCTCGTTGGCGGCGGCGGTGAAACTGAGCTGGCGCGCGGCCGACTCGAACACCCGCAGGGCGTCGAGCGACAGCCCATCAATGACTTTAAACATAAGCTCTGCTTATCCGAGGCATGTTTCACAGCCGGGTTTACCCTGCTGCCGTTCTACCGGAATCATGGAGCCAGCACTGTCGCATAAACCAACAATATGGAATACCCGCCACCATGAAGCGCCCGAACATCCTCTTCATCATGGCCGACCAGATGGCCGCGCCGATCCTGCCGCTGCACGACGCCGCCTCGCCAGTGCAGATGCCCAACCTGATGAAACTGGCCGAGCAGGCCGTGGTGTTCGACTCGGCCTACTGCAACAGCCCGCTCTGCGCGCCGTCGCGCTTCACCCTGGTCAGCGGGCGGCTGCCATCGAAGATCGGCGCCTACGACAATGCCGCCGATTTCCCCGCCGATGTGCCGACCTACGCCCATTACCTGCGCCGCCTCGGCTACCGCACTGCGCTATCGGGCAAGATGCACTTCTGCGGGCCGGACCAGCTGCACGGTTACGAGGAGCGCCTGACCAGCGACATCTATCCCGCCGACTACGGCTGGGCGGTGAACTGGGACGAGCCGGACGTGCGCGCCAGTTGGTACCACAACATGTCCTCGGTGCTGCAGGCCGGCCCCTGCGTACGCAGCAACCAGCTGGATTTCGACGAGGAGGTGGTGTTCAAGGCCCGCCAGTACCTCTACGACCACGTGCGCATGAGTCCGGATCAGCCGTTCTGCCTGACCGTGTCGATGACCCACCCGCATGACCCCTACACCATCGGCCGCGAATACTGGGATCGCTACGAGGGCGTGGACATTCCTCTGCCGCGCCAACACCTCGAGCAGGCCGAGCAGGACTCGCACTCGCAGCGCATCCTCAAGGTCATAGACCTGTGGGACAAGCCGCTGCCCGAGGACAAGATCCGCGACGCCCGCCGCGCCTACTTCGGTGCCTGCAGCTATATCGACGACAACATCGGCAAGTTGCTGAAGACCCTGCAAGAGTGTGGCCTGGCCGACGACACCCTGATTGTCTTCTCTGGCGACCATGGCGACATGCTGGGTGAGCGCGGCCTCTGGTACAAGATGCACTGGTTCGAAATGTCCGCCCGCGTGCCGTTGCTGGTGCATGCACCGCAGCGCTTCACCGCGCATCGGGTCAGTCAGTCGGTCTCCACTCTCGATCTGCTGCCAACGCTGGTGGAACTGGCCGGCGGCCAGGTCGAGCAGGGCCTGGAGCTGGAAGGTCACTCGCTACTGCCGCATCTGCAAGGCAAGGGCGGCCATGATGAAGTGCTCGGCGAATACATGGCCGAAGGCACGCTCAGCCCGCTGATGATGATTCGCCGCGGGCCATGGAAGTTCGTCTATTCCGAGCAGGATCCACTGCTGCTGTTCGATCTGGACAGCGACCCGCTCGAACGTCAGAACCTGGCCGAGTCCAGCGAGCATCGCGGCATCCTTGCCGGTTTCATCGCCGAAGCGCGCGAGCGCTGGGACATCCCGGCCATCCACGCCGCCACTCTCGCCAGCCAGCGCCGCCGCCGTCTGGTGGCCGAGGCGCTGAGCCAAGGCAAGCTGACCAGTTGGGATCACCAGCCCTGGGTCGATGCCAGCCAACAGTACATGCGCAACCATATCGATCTCGACGACCTGGAACGCCGCGCCCGTTTTCCCCAGGTATGAACCTTTACCAACTGCCGCCCCCAAAAGGACACCTCTAAAAACTACCTGCGTTGCCATCACTGCGTTAAAAACAGGCTCGTGCGCGAGTCCGATCAAAATGCTCATTTACAGCTCGTAAACTGCGCTTTTTCGCCTGTTTTTGCCTTGCGCTGGCTGCCTCGCCTACGTTTTTAGAGGTGCCCAAACCAGAAGAAAAAAGGAGAGACGCCATGAACCGATTCAGTGTGCTGTTACTCGCGGCAGCGCTCAGCAGCGCCGGGGACGTATGGGCCGAGGACGCCGCCTGCGCCACGGTCAAGCTGGGTGACCCGGGCTGGAGCGACATCGCCGTGACCAACGGCATCGCCAGCTTCCTGTTCGACGGCCTGGGCTACAAGGCACAAACCCAGACCCTGGCCGTGCCGATCATCTTCGCCGGCCTGCAGAAGGGCCAGGTCGACGTCTTCCTCGGCAACTGGATGCCGGCGCAGCAGAGCAACTACGACAAGTTCGTCGCCAGCGGAGAAGTGGACAAGCTGGCGCAGAACCTCGCAGGCACCGAGTACACCCTGGCGGTCCCGACCTATGCCTATGAGGCCGGGGTGAAGACCTTCGCCGATCTGGACAAGCATGCCGACAAGTTTGGCAAGAAGCTCTACGGCATCGCCTCCGGCTCACCCGCCAACGAGTCGATCAGGCAGATGATCGCCGCCGACGAGTTCGGCCTGGGTGACTGGAAGCTGGTGGAGTCCAGCGAACAGGCGATGCTGGTGCAGGTCGGCCGCGCGGTGAAACGCGATCAGTTCGTGGTCTTCCTCGGCTGGACCCCGCACCCGATGAACGTGCAGTACGACATGCAGTATCTGAAAGGCGGCGAGAAATATTTCGGCGACAGCGGCGAGGTCAACACCCTGGCGCGCAAGGGCTACGCCGCGCAGTGCCCCAACGTCGGCAAGCTGCTAAGCAACCTGACTTTCACCCAGGAGATGGAGAACAGCATCATGGATCAGGTGCTGAACAAGCAGGCCAGCAACGACGCTGCGATCAAGGCCTGGCTGCAGGCCAACCCGCAGGTGCTCGATGGCTGGCTGGACGGCGTGACCACCCGCGACGGTGGCGACGGCCTGGCCGCCGTGAAGGCGCGGCTTTGAATTAACCGCGGCAAGTGAGTAGGGTGGAATCGCCTGCGACCCACCCTCGACTCAAATCATGCGCCTACCTGACCGACAGACCCTGCTGCCGTTTCTCCGCTGGTTGCCTGGCATCAGCCGCAAGACCCTCGGCAACGACCTGCTGGTGGGCCTGACTGGCGCCATCCTGGCCCTGCCGCAATCGCTGGCCTACGCGCTGATTGCCGGCCTGCCCGCCGAATACGGCCTGTACGCCGCCATCGTGCCGGTGATCATCGCCTGTCTGTGGGGCTCGTCCTGGCACCTGATCTGCGGGCCGACAGCGGCTATCTCCATCGTCCTGTTCACCAGCGTCAGCCCCATGGCGCGCATCGGCAGCGACGAATTCATCGCCCTGATCCTGCTGCTGACCTTTCTCGCCGGGCTGTTCCAGTGGCTGCTAGGTATGCTGCGCTTCGGCGCCCTGGTGAACTTCGTCTCGCAGTCGGTGGTACTCGGCTTCACCCTCGGCGCGGCGCTGGTGATCGCCATCGGGCAGATGCCCAATCTGCTCGGCGTCGAGGTCGCCAACCAACCCACGGCCCTGACCAGCCTGCTGCAGATCGGCCAGCACCTGCCCGAAGCGCACTGGCCGAGTCTGGCCCTGGCGGCCTTCACCCTGCTGCTCAGCGTGGCCGTGCGCAAACTCTGGCCAAAGGCCCCCGCACTGCTGATCGGCCTGGTCTGCGGCAGTCTGCTGGCGTGGCTACTACCGGCACGGTTCACCGCTGACATCGCCCTGGTGGCACCGTTCGAAGGAGGCCTGCCGCCTTTGACCATGCTGAGTTTCGACCTCGACGACGTGCTGCGTCTGCTACCGGCAGCGGTGGCCTGCGGCATGCTCGGGCTGGTCACCAGCCTGTCCATCGCCCGCGCGCTGGCAGTGAAGTCACACCAGTTTCTCGATGCCAACCAGGAAGTGCGCGCCCAGGGCCTGTCGAACATGATCGGGCCGTGGTTCTCTGCCTCGCTGTCAGCCGGCTCCTTCACCCGCTCGGCGCTGAACCTGCAGGCCGGTGCACGTACGCCGTTGGCCGGAGTGTTCTCGGCGCTGCTGGTGGCGCTGTTCGCGGTGTTTGGCGCAGCGCTGCTGACGCATATCCCGCTGCCGGTGATGGCGGCCGGCATCCTGCTGATTTGCTGGGGCCTGGTGGATCTGCCGGCGATCCGTGCACTACGTCGGGTCAGTCGCTCCGAGTTCATGGTGATGCTGCTGACCTTCGCCGCCACCCTGGTGCTGGAGCTGCAGACGGCGATCTACGCCGGCGTGCTGGCCTCGCTGTTCTTCTACCTCAAGCGCACCTCGCAGCCGCGCGTGCGCCTGTGGCAGGACGGCGAAGACGAGGTGCTGCGCATCGAGGGCTCGATCTTCTTCGGCGCCTGCCAGTACATCCAGCAACTGCTGCAACGCAGCCGGGGTCAGCGCCTGGTGATCGATGCGCGGCACATCAACTTCATCGACTACGCCGGGGTAGAGATGCTGCACCAGGAGGCGCGCCGCCTGCAGGCGCTGAAACGCAGCCTGGTGCTGCGCCAGGCGCGGCCACAGGTAGTGGAGGAAATCCTCAAGCTCGAAGGCGCCGAGCGCTGCCCGGTGTTGTTCGAGGATTGAGCAAGACCGCTCGTCCTAACCATCATTCGTCTGCGAGCGTGCTCAGATCCAGCGGGCGCACCTGACCGAGCCATAGCGGCCAGTCGCGGTGGTCGCGCAGCTCGTTGTCAGTGATCGGGTGCACCAGCACGTTGAGGCCATTGCGGTGTTGCATCAGCCAGGGCACCAGCTCACCGAACAGGTCAGGACGAAAGGCCAGCTGACAGCTCCAATCCGGGTGTGGCCCGACTGGACGCTCGTGCATCCGTCCCATCTTCAGAGGAAAAAGCCGCGCGGCTTCTTCGCACAGCGCACGGGCCTGATCGAGGGTGCTGGCGTCGAAGTAAACATGGGTGTGATAGCCCCTGATCCTCGGCAGCGCTTGTTCGTCCATGCCCGTTCAACCCGCCAGTAGTTGACGGCGCAGCTCAGCCAGCACCGGCGCCGTGTCAGGGCGCACGCCACGCCATAGCTCGAACGCCTCGGCCGCCTGCTCGACCAGCATGCCGAGGCCATCCAGGCAGCGCGCCGCGCCCTGCTCGGCTGCCCAGCGGTTGAAGGCGGTCGCCTCACGGCCGTACATCATGTCGTAGCAGACGGTATGACCGGGCTGGATCAGGCTCGGCGCAATCGGCGGCAGCTCACCACCGAGGCTGGCGGAAGTGCCGTTGACGATCAGGTCCACCGGCGCATCGATCCAGTCGAAGCCAGCGGCCACCAGCGGGCCTAGGTCGGCAAATTCACGCACCAGTTGTTCGGCCTTGGCCACGGTACGGTTGGCGATCACCAGCACCGCCGGCTTCTGCGCCAGGAAGGGTTCGAGCACACCGCGCACGGCACCGCCGGCACCGAGCACGAGGATGCGCTTGCCGGCCAAGCTGAAACCGGCGTTGTCCTGCAGGTCACGGGTCAAGCCAGCACCGTCGGTGTTGTCACCCAGCAGGCGACCGTCGGCCAGTTTCTTCAGGGTATTCACCGCGCCGGCTCGACGGGCGCGCTCGGTGAGTTCGTCGGCCAGGCGAAAGGCCTCTTCCTTGAACGGCACGGTGACGTTGCCGCCCAGGCCTTCGGCGAAAAAGGCGCGGGCATTGCCAGTGAAGTCGTCCAGCGGCGCCAGGCGTGCATCGTAGGTCAACACCTGGCCGGTTTGCTCGGCGAACAGGCGGTGGATCAGCGGCGATTTGCTGTGGCCGATGGGGTTGCCGAAGACGCAGTAGCGGTCCATGGAAAGTCCTGTAACGGTAGAAATCTACGAAACTGACGCCGTCCTGTAGGAGCCCCGCCTCGGGGCGAAGCCTCTGCTTCGCCGCGGTAGCACACGCCGCCGTCATTCGCTGCGGGGCGCAGCTCCTACAAGAGAGAATGGAAGCTAGGCCTGCGCCAGCCAATCACGATCCGTCAGGAAATACTCGGTCAGGCGAGCTTCCTCGCTGCCCGGCTCCGGCTTCCAGTCGTAGCCCCAACGAACATGTGGCGGCAACGACATGAGGATTGACTCGGTACGCCCGCCGGACTGCAGGCCGAACAGGGTGCCGCGGTCGAACACCAGGTTGAACTCCACGTAGCGGCCGCGACGGAAGGCCTGGAACTCACGCTCACGCTCGCCGAAGGGCATGGACTTGCGGCGCTGAACGATGGGCAGGTAAGCCTGGATGTAGGCATCACCAATGGCGCGCATGAAGGCGAAGCTGGTGTCGAAGTCCCACTCGTTGAGGTCGTCGAAGAACAACCCGCCAATACCACGCGGCTCACCGCGGTGCTTGAGATGGAAATAGCGGTCGCACCAGGCCTTGAACTTGGGATAGACCTCGGCGCCGAAGGGGGCGCAGGCGTCACGAGCGATCTGGTGCCAGTGTACGCAGTCTTCTTCATTGGCGTAGTAGGGCGTGAGGTCGAAACCACCACCGAACCACCACACCGGCTCCTCGCCTGCCTTCTCGGCACTGAAGAAGCGCACGTTGGCGTGCGAAGTCGGCACGTAGGGGTTTTCCGGATGGATCACCAGCGACACGCCGAGGGCCTGGAAGCCACGGCCGGCCAGCTCGGGGCGATGGGCGCTGGCCGACGGCGGCAGGCTGTCGCCGAACACGTGGGAGAAATTCACCCCGCCTTTTTCGATCAGCGCGCCGTTCTCGATCACCCGCGTGCGCCCACCACCACCGGCCGGACGCTGCCAGGCGTCCTCGGCGAACACGGCCTGGCCGTCCTCGGCTTGCAGGGCAAAGCAGATGCGGTCTTGCAGGTCGAGCAGGTAGGCCTTAACGGCCTCGGTACGGTCAGTCACGGCGGCACCTTGAACAGAGAGCAGGTCGAAATCGGCGGGCAGCATAGCATTCACCCAGGCACATCCGCAGTTGACGTCGGTCAATCAGGACGATTGGATAGAGCCTTTCGCCGCATGCAGCGGCTCCAAACCAATAAGGAATCCGAGATGGCCAAGCGTATTCAGTTCAGCCAGCACGGCGGCAGCGAAGTGCTGGAATACCGTGACTACCAGCCGGCAGCGCCGGGCCCACGCGAGGTTCGCGTGGCCAACAAGGCCATCGGCCTGAACTTCATCGACACCTACTTCCGCAGCGGCTTGTACCAGCCGCCCGCGCTGCCTTCGAGCCTGGGCACCGAAGGTGCCGGCGTGGTCGAGGCGATTGGCAGCGAGGTCGAAGGTCTCAAGGTCGGCGATCGCGTCGCCTATGCCACCGGTCCGCTCGGCGCCTATAGCGAGCTGCACGTGCTGCCCGCCGACAACCTGGTACACCTGCCGGACAGCATCAGCTTCGAACAGGCCGCTGCGGTAATGCTCAAGGGCCTGACCGTGCAGTACCTGTTGCGCCAGACCTACGAGCTCAAGGGCGGCGAGACCATCCTCTTCCATGCCGCCGCTGGTGGCGTCGGCTCCTTCGCCTGCCAATGGGCCAAAGCGCTGGGCGTGAATCTGATCGGCACCGTCAGCTCGGCGAAAAAGGCCGCACTCGCCAAGGAACTGGGAGCCTGGGAGACCATCGACTACAGCCATGAGAATGTCGTCCAGCGCGTGCTGGAGTTGACTGACGGCGCCAAGTGCCCGGTTGTATATGACGGCGTCGGCAAGGACACCTGGGAAACCTCGCTGGACTGCGTGGCACCGCGCGGCCTGCTGGTCAGCTTCGGCAACGCATCCGGCGCGGTCACCGGGGTCAACCTGGGTATCCTGGCGCAGAAGGGCTCGCTGTACGTCACCCGGCCGACCCTGGCGAGCTACGCCAATACGCCGCAGAACCTGCAAGCCATGGCCGACGAGCTGTTCGCGATGATCAGCAGCGGAAAACTGCAGGTGGACATCAGTAATCGCTACGCGCTCAAGGACGCTGCTGCCGCACAGGATGCGCTGAGCTCGCGGCAAACCACTGGCTCGACCATTTTGCTGCCGTAAACACAGTCGCGGCTAAAGCCCCTCCCACAGCTGCCACAATCGTGGGAGGGGCTTTAGCCGCGAGCATTGGCCAGTCAGGACGGGCGAATCACATCGCCCGTACGCAGGTCACGAATCAGGCTGGGGTTCTTGCGCCCACCTAGTGCGCCGCCAAGGACCTTGTCCAACTCGCCCGGGAAATATTGCTCGACGCGCAGACGCGAACGCGCTGAAGGGCGCCCCGCCGGGTTGGCCGAGGTGGAGATTAGCGGGCCGGTATAGCGGCACAACGCACGAACCAGCGGATGATCGCTGACGCGCAGGGCCACGGTGTCGTGCTCGCCGGTAACCCACTCGGGCAGACGGTTATGATGCGGCACCAGCCAGGTATTCGGGCCTGGCCAGCTGCCGGCCAGGCGCTCCTGCCAGATCTCTGGCAGATCATCGAGCAGGAAGTCGAACTGTCCGATGTCATCGGCCACCAGAATCAGCCCCTTGTGCATCGGCCGCTCCTTGAGCGCCAGCAGGCGATACACCGCCTCTTCATTCCAGGGATCGCAGCCCAGGCCCCAGACCGCCTCGGTCGGATAGGCAACCACGCCCCCTTCACGCACCACTCGCGCCGTTTGCTGTATCTGCCAGTTGCTGGCCATCGACTGTTCTCCCGCGAAATCAATGGGCGGCAGTCTATCCAAGCCAATGGTTGCCTGCCACGGGCCTTAACAACCTGTTAACGATTGCGCGCCAGCCAACGCCCCGCTTCGTTACACACCAGGCCATCGAGCTCCAACTCGGTCAAAGCTCCCAGCACCTGTGACAGCGGCCAACCGCTGGCCTGCACCAGCGCCTCGGTGCTGTGCGGCGCGGCATGCAGCAAGGCCAGCAATGGGTGCTCGACGCTAGCGAGCGGCACCGATACAGGCTCGGCGGTTGGAGTCTGCCAGCCACGCAAGGCTTCGAGGATATGCTCGATGCTTTCCACCAGGGTGGCGCCATCACGGATCAGCTGATGGCAGCCACGCGCGCCAGGATGATGGATGGAGCCAGGTATGGCGTAGACCTCGCGCCCCTGCTCGGCGGCCAGGCGCGCAGTGATCAGCGAGCCACTGGACGGGCTGGCCTCGACCACCAGTACACCCAGCGACAACCCGCTGATGATCCTGTTGCGCCGCGGGAAATTACTGGCCTGCGGCGGACAGTCCAGCGGCAACTCTGACACCAGCGCGCCACCTTGCTCGATGATCTGCGCCGCCAGCCCCACATGCCGCCGCGGATACAAACACTGCAAGCCGGTGCCCAGCACGGCCACCGTTTTGCCGCCACCCTCCAACGCCCCCTGATGCGCAGCACCATCGATCCCCAACGCCAGACCACTGGTGATGACGAAGCCGACGCCCGCCAGGCTGCGGGCAAAGGCCCGTGCGTTATCCAGGCCGGGCCGCGAGGCACGCCGACTGCCGACCATGGCCAGTTGCGGCGCCTCCAGCACACCGGGATCGCCAGCGACGAACAACAGCGGCGGTGCATCCGCCAACTCGGCAAGCAGGGCGGGGTAGGCTGGATCGTCCCACATCACCACATGCTGATCAGGCTCACCCAGCCAGTGCAGGGCAGCCGCCGCTCGCTCGCGGATCTGCGCACTGCGCCGGGGCTCGGCGCAGGCAGCCGGCAGCCCCAACGCACGCCAGGCGCTGGCCGGCGCACTGAGCGCAGCCGAGGCGCTATCGAAAGCGCTCAGGAGTTTGCGAAAGCGTCGCGGCCCCAGCTCCGGCAATAGATGCAGACGCAAGCGGGCTTCGAGCTCGGCAGGAGAAACAGCGGGGGAAAGCGAGGAGGATGCAGGCATGGCGATTCTTCCCTGAAAAGTTGCACCGCCATCCTGGCGGCCTGAAAGCACGAGCCCCGCACTAGCGGGGCTCGATGGGCATTACGGGTTGCGGACCTTGTCCATCACCGCCAGCTGGCGGCTGGCCTGCAGTACCAGGCCGTAGCTGAGCTTGTCATAGCTGCGGAACACCATCAGCAGCCCGGAACGCTCGTCCGGGATCTTCACACTCTCGCCGGTAACGCGGTCGCGCACGGTTTCGCCGGTCTTGTAGATGGCCAGTACGTTGCCGATCTCCAGACCATCGCGAGCACCTTTATTCAGGGTCACCACATCGAACTGGCCGATCTGGGTCACACCACGCGGGACGTCGAGGATCAGACCGTTGATCTCGCTGGCCGGCTCGCTGGGCATGAAGGTGGAGTTGATCGCACGCTCTTCGGTGGGGAACAGGCGGTCACCGATGCGCACCTCCTGAGTCGAACGACTCAGGACGAGGGTACCGATATCACCTTCCTCGGCGACGACTTCGCCGGTGCCGATGTCATCGGCGTTGATACCGAGGAATTCCTTGGTTTCCGGATCCACATAGGTCTTGCCCTGACGGAAGATGCCGTAAATCGGATGCTCTTCGTCGAACTGACCACGGGCGTAGACACGATCGCCAGCGCCGCTGACCACGCGCTCGGCGTTGCCGGCGACGACGTAAGGCTTACCGTTGAATTCTTCCAGCGTGTCGATAATACGGTTGCTCAGCAGGAAGCTGTTGATCGCCTCCAGCGGGATAGTCGGGATCGCTTCGGCCATTGGCGTGCTGCGCACCTGCGGCGACAGCTTGATGGTACCGCGCGACTCACCGCGGTTGAGCATCAGGCGCGGCTGACCATCAACATAAACGAGATTGAGGGTATCGCCGGGATAGATCAGGTGCGGGTTGGCGACCTGTGGGTTGGCGTGCCAGATCTCGGGCCATTTCCACGGCTGGCGCAGGAACTTGCCGGAAATGTCCCAGAGGGTATCGCCCTTGACCACTGTGTAGCGGTTCGGGTGACCGTCCTTGAGTTGCACTTCGGCCTGAGCCAAGCTGGTCAGGGCCAGTCCGCCGGCTGCGAAGAGCAGGGCGAGTAGTGATTTCCTCATACGGTGAATCCCTTTATTATGTGCCTTCACGTGAAGCGCCCTAGCGCCGCGTGCCAAACCCGCTGAATACGCGGCGTGAAGCCGTTTTTCAATGCTGTTCATCATCTTAGCAGCGGATTTTGACTTTATTCCACAAGTGCATCACAAACGCATATGGCGATCCTGAATATCCTTGAATTTCCTGATCCACGCCTGCGTACCATCGCCAAACCGGTGGACGTCGTGGACGACTCCATCCGTCAACTGGTCGACGACATGTTCGAGACCATGTATGACGCTCCTGGTATCGGCCTGGCGGCGACGCAGGTCAACGTGCACAAGCGCGTGGTGGTCATGGACCTGTCCGAGGACAAGTCCGAGCCGCGGGTATTCATCAACCCCGAGTTCGAGCCTTTGACCGACGAGATGGACCAGTACCAGGAAGGCTGCCTGTCGGTGCCCGGCTTCTACGAAAACGTCGATCGCCCGCAGAAGGTCAAGATCAAGGCACTGGACCGCGATGGCCAGCCCTATGAGCTGATTGCCGAAGGCCTGCTGGCCGTGTGCATCCAGCACGAGTGCGATCACCTCAACGGCAAGCTGTTTGTGGATTACCTGTCCAACCTCAAGCGCGACCGCATCAAGAAGAAGCTGGAAAAACAGCATCGTCAGCGCGCTTGACGCCCGATTCAGAAGGCTTGCCACGGCAAGCCTTTTTCTTTTAGCGAGCTCTCATGTCTGACTCATTGCGTATCGTCTTTGCCGGCACCCCGGAATTCGCCGCCGAGCACCTCAAGGCCCTGCTGGCCAGCCCGCACGAGATCGTCGCCGTCTACACCCAGCCGGATCGCCCCGCCGGCCGCGGCCAGAAGCTGATGCCGGGCCCGGTCAAGCAGCTCGCCGTCGAGCACGGCATCCCGGTCTACCAACCGGCCAGCCTGCGTAATGAAGAGGCGCAGGCCGAGCTGGCGGCGCTCAAGCCGGACTTGATGGTAGTAGTCGCCTACGGCCTGATCCTGCCGCAGGTGGTGCTCGACACCCCACGCCTGGGCTGCATCAACAGTCACGCCTCGCTGCTGCCGCGCTGGCGCGGCGCCGCGCCGATCCAGCGCGCAGTGCAGGCCGGCGACGCCGAGAGTGGCGTCACCGTGATGCAGATGGAGGCCGGCCTCGATACTGGGCCGATGCTACTCAAGGTCAACACGCCGATCAGTGCTGACGATACCGGCGGCAGCCTGCATGACCGTCTCGCCCAGCTCGGCCCGCAGGCGGTGCTGCAGGCAATCGACGGCCTGGCTGCCGGCACCCTGAAGGGCGAAGTGCAGGACGATGCCCTGGCCAACTACGCCCACAAGCTGAACAAGGATGAGGCGCGCCTCGACTTCAGCCGCCCGGCCGTGGAATTGGAGCGCTTGGTGCGCGCCTTCCACCCCTGGCCGATCTGCCACACCACGCTGAACGGCGATGCACTCAAGGTGCATACCGCCGAACTGGGCGAGGGCAGTGGTGCCCCCGGCAGCATTCTCGCCGCCGACAAGCAGGGCCTGACCGTGGCTTGTGGCGAGGGCGCGCTGCGCCTGACTCGTCTGCAATTGCCCGGCGGCAAGCCGCTGGCCTTCAGCGACCTGTACAACAGCCGTCGCGAGCAGTTCGCCCCCGGCCTGGTGCTCGGTCAATGAACCCACGCCTGGCTGCAGCCCGCGCGCTCACCGCCGTATTGTCCGGCAAGGCCTCGCTGGGCAGCAGCCTGCCGCCGCAGCTGGACAAGGTCGAACACCACGACCGCGCCCTGGCGCAGGATCTGGCCTTCGGCGCCGCGCGCTGGCAGCCACGCCTGCAATTGCTGGCCGAGAAACTGCTGGAAAAGCCCTTCAAGGCCGCCGACAAGGACGTGGAAGCGCTGCTGCTGATCGGCCTCTATCAGTTGCTGCACAGCCGCATCCCCGAGCATGCCGCCATCGGCGAGACGGTCGGCTGCGCCGGCGCGCTGAAAAAGCCCTGGGCCAAAGGCCTGCTCAATGCCGTGTTGCGCCGCGCCCAGCGCGAGCATGAAACCCTGTTCGCCGAACTGGATCGCGACCCGGTGCTACACAGCGCCCACCCGCGCTGGCTGCAGAAGGCGCTCAAGGCGCATTGGCCGCAGCACTGGCAGGCCATCTGCGCCGCCAATAACGCGCATCCGCCGCTGATCCTGCGGGTCAATCGCCGCCACGGCAGCCGCGACGCCTATCTCGAAGAGCTGCGCAGTGCAGGCCTTGCTGCCGAACCCTGCACCTTCAGTCGCGACGGCGTGCGCCTGCTGCAACCTTGCGACGTGACCACCTTGCCCGGCTTCAAGGAAGGCCGCGTCAGCGTCCAGGACGAAGCCGCGCAACTGGCCGCCGACCTGCTCGAGCTGGCGCCTGGCCAACGTGTGCTGGACGCCTGCGCCGCGCCGGGCGGCAAGACTTGCCACCTGCTGGAAGTCGAGCCGGGCCTGGGCGAAGTGGTCGCCGTGGATCTGGAAGCCAAACGGCTGGCGCGCGTACGCGAGAATCTCGACCGCCTGCATCTGGAAGCCACGCTGATCGCCGCCGACGGCCGCGCTACCGGCGCCTGGTGGGACGGCCAGCCATTCCAGCGCATCTTGCTCGATGCGCCCTGTTCGGCCACCGGGGTGATCCGCCGTCACCCGGATATCAAGCTGACCCGCAAGCCCGAGGACATCCCGGCCCTGGCCCAGTTGCAAGGCGAGTTGCTCGATGCGCTGTGGCCGACCCTGGTGCCTGGCGGCATCCTGCTGTATGCCACCTGTTCGGTGCTGCCGACGGAAAACAGCGAGACCATCGCCGCCTTCCTCGCCCGTACCCCCGACGCGCAGGAAGTCGCCATCGCTGGCGAGTTCGGTCTGCAGCCAGCCCATGGTCGCCAGTTGTTGCCACAGCTGGACGGCCATGACGGCTTCTACTATGCCAAGCTGTTCAAAAGGCCACAGGTACTCTGAAATAGTCGTCATTACTCGCTGCGCTCGCCCCATTCGGGCCACACTAAAGTGCGTTCAGCGCAAGCGCTGTCCCGCGAAGGCGGGAACCCAGAAAACCGAAGCACCTGGGCTCCCGCCTTCGCGGGAGTGACGGTTGCCAATATTTCCAACGGAGCGTATCGGTGAAAATCATCATTCTCGGCGCCGGCCAAGTGGGCGGCACCCTGGCCGAACACCTCGCCAGCGAAGCCAACGACATCACCGTGGTCGACACCGATGGCGACCGCCTGCGCGACCTCGGCGACCGCCTGGACATCCGCACCGTGCAGGGCAAGGGCTCCTTCCCCACGGTGCTGCGCCAGGCCGGCGCCGACGATGCCGACATGCTGGTGGCGGTGACCAACAGCGACGAAGTCAACATGATCGCCTGTCAGGTGGCCTACACCCTGTTCCACACACCGACCAAGATCGCCCGCGTACGCGAGACGGCCTATCTGACCCGCGAGGCGCTGTTCGACAACGAAGCGATTCCGGTCGACGTGCTGATCAGCCCCGAGCAGGTGGTGACCAACTACATCAGACGCCTGATCGAATACCCCGGCGCCCTGCAGGTGATCGACTTCGCCGAAGGCAAGGCCCAGCTGGTGGCGGTCAAGGCCTACTACGGCGGCCCGCTGGTCGGCCAGCAACTGCGCCAGTTGCGCCAGCACATGCCCAACGTCGACACCCGCGTCGCGGCGATCTTCCGCCGCAACCGACCGATCATGCCCAAGGGCGACACCATCATCGAGGCCGATGACGAGGTGTTCTTCATCGCGGCCAAGGCACATATCCGTGCGGTGATGAGCGAGATGCGCCGCCTGGAAGACAGCTACAAGCGCGTGGTGATCGCCGGCGGTGGCAACATCGGCGAACGCCTGGCCGAGGCCATCGAAAGCCGCTACCAGGTGAAGATCATCGAGATGAACCCGGCGCGCTGCCGCTACCTGTCGGAGAATCTCGACAGCACCATCGTGCTGCAGGGCAGCGCCTCGGATCGCGACCTGCTGGTGGAAGAGAACATCAACGATGCCGACATCTTCCTCGCTCTGACCAACGACGACGAAGCCAATATCATGTCGTCGCTGCTGGCCAAGCGCCTGGGTGCGCGCAAGGTGATGACCATCATCAACAACCCGGCCTATGTCGACCTGGTGCAGGGCGGCGAGATCGACATCGCCATCAGCCCGCAGCTGGCCACCATCGGTACCCTGCTGACCCACGTGCGCCGCGGCGATATCGAAAGCGTGCATAGCCTGCGCCGTGGCGCCGCCGAGGCGCTGGAAGTGATCGCCCATGGCGATGCCAAGTCGAGCAAGGTGATCGGCCGCGCCATCGAAGACATCGCCCTGCCACCGAGCACCACCATCGGCGCCATCATCCGCGACGAACAGGTACTGATCGCCCACGATGACACAGTGATCGAGTCCGGTGACCACGTGATCCTGTTCCTGGTCGACAAGAAGTACATCCGCGACGTCGAGCGTCTGTTCCAGGCGGGTCTGACGTTCTTCTGACTCAACAACCACCGACTGAAGTCGGTGGGTTAGTCACTTACGGACTGAAAGTCCGGATACGCGTCGACTGAACGACGCGTCGGATCAGTCAGGCTCCATCCTGAAATTATCGTTCGGGCTCGGCTCAAAATGATGCTCCAGATACTGCTTGATCATCTCTTCCGTCATCTGCCCAACCGTCGCGCAAAAGTACCCGCGAGCCCAAAAATGCTGCCCCCAATAGCGCTTTTTCAGATGGGGAAACTCCTCGAAAAGCTTGCTCGCCGTACGCCCCTTGATCCGCCTCATGATCTCACTCGGCGCCAAATTCGGCGGACTGCTCACCAGAATATGCACGTGATCCTTGCTCACCACACCTTTCACAATCCGAATTTCAAATGCTTCGCACGTCTGTCTCACCAGCTCTCGCACTCGCTCAGCAACCTCACCGCTGAGCACCTTGTATCGGTACTTAGTCACCCAAACAAAGTGATACTCGATCTGGTAGACCGTATGACTGCCGTATCTGTAATCCATGCGCTTGCCCTCCAGCCCCGCATGGTGGCGCTAAAGCTCACCGGCTGAAAGCCGGTGGTTTTAACCTTTCGATGGAAAATAAAACCGTAGCCCAATCCGGGGCAGGGCACAGAACATTCCCGGATTGCATTGGGCTACGGATGTTCTCAGGCCGATACGGTGCGCTGCGGCAAGCGCCTCACGATGGCGCTGAGCAGCATGCCGTACAACGGTACGAACAGCGCCAGGCTGACCGCCAGCTTGATCACGTAGTCGACCACGGCGATCTCCACCCAGTTGGCCGCCATGAACGGGTCACTGCTCTGCCAGAAGGCGATGGAGAAGAACGCCAGGGTGTCCATGGCCTGACCGAATACGCTGGAAGCAGCCGGGGCGATCCACCAGTGCTTGAGCTGGCGCAGGCGATCGAACACCTGGATGTCGAGCAGCTGCCCGAGCACGTAGGCGAGGAAGCTGGCCAGGGCGATACGGAAGACGAACAGGTTGAAGTCGCCCAGCGCCATCAGGCCGCCAAAAGCACCTTCGTGGAACAGCACCGAGACCACGTAAGAGGCCACCAACGCCGGCACCATCACCCGTGCAATGACCACACGCGCGGCATGCTTGCCGATCAGGCGCACGGTGAGGTCAGTGGCCAGGAAGATGAACGGAAAGCTGAACGCACCCCAGGTGGTATGCCAGCCGAACAGGGTGATCGGCAGCTGCACCAGGTAGTTGCTGGCGATGATGATGAGGATATGGAAGGCGATCAGGCCGGCCAGCACGGGCCGACTGACCGACGCAGGAATCAGGGTCATGTCGATGTCCTTTTTCATGGAGTGGGGTGAGGGAACCCACTGCCGCAGCCGGCATGACCGCGAGCTGCGCGAATTCTAGCGCGTTGTTGACCCGCGGGATAGGTTTTCCCACGAGCGGCCAGGCCGCTCGGATAAAAGGTCGTGCCAAGCGTGTGGTGACGGTTGCCTGATCAGGCCTCCGGGACCACCCGCTTGGCCAACAGGAAATGCCGCTGCCAGTACGAATTGTTGAGGCGGTCGATGCGCACCTTGGTGCCGCGCCGTGGCGCGTGGACGAAGCGGCCCTCACCGATGTAGATGGCCACGTGATCCACCGAGCGACCTTCGAAGCGCACCACCACGACGCGAAAGTGCGCCAGGTATTCAGGGCTGAAACGGCCGAGGGAAAAGCCTTTCTCGCGTACGTTCTTGCCCTGCAACCAGGCATCGGAGATCGCCTGCAGCTCCGCCATCGGCACCTGGCCGGGGGCATGGAACTCCAGGCTCAGGCCATCGCGTTGACCGCGATTCCAGGTATAGCGCAGCGCCTTCATCTCCTTGCCGTTGCTGGCCAGGTCGAAGGTCTTTAGATCCACCAGTGCTTCCTCGCCGAGTTTCAGCGCGGTCAGGCCGATATCGATGTAACCGGACAGATTCTCCGCGCGCCCCTGATAGAACACCGGCCGCGCATGGTAGCGGTCGCAGAGGTCGCGGAACTGCCAGATCAGCTCGGCACGCGCCGCCGCCGGGCCGATAGGGTCGAACATCGCCACCAGGCTGCGCCTACGTCGGGCGTAGATCAGGAAGGGTTCGCCATCGGGGTGGAACAGCAGCGCCTTGCCACCACTCAGCGCCAGGCCACCCTCAGGCTGGCGTGAGGCCAGGACGATGGCGCGAGCGCGCAGCAGTGCTTCCTCGTCCGGCAGTCTTATGCTCGGTGGTGTGGCGCGCAACAGCCAGGTCAGGCCGACGGCCAGGAGCACCAGGCCGTTGCCCAGCGCCGCACGCAGGCCGCGCGTGCATTGGCATCCAGCTCGAACTGCCACCACAGCTGATGGCTGTAGGCGACATCCTGATAGGCAAACAGCAGCAGCCACACCGAGGCAGCGATGACCCCGGCCGTGGCCGCCAGTACCAGGCCGGAGGCCGGTACGTCCATCAACCGGCTGCGCCGGTAGAACTCGCGGCGAAACAGCGCCAGCAAGCCAGCGATGGCCGCCAGGGCCTCCGGCCAGTCGAAATCCTTGAGCAAGGACAGCACCAGGGTCAGTGCCCAGGCCGCCGACAGGCGCCGGCGCAGCCCTTGCGCCAGCAGCAGGAGCCCGGCCGCCACCAGCGGTAGCACCACATAGAACAGGCGATAGAGCAGCATCGCCGCGACCAGACCGGCCGGGTCGATGCGCGAGGAAAAGGCCGCCAGCAGCACTGCCTCGAACACCCCGACGCCACCTCGGAGTGAGGCCTAGATCAGAGTGTAGATGTAACAAAATGCTCCATTGAGCTGAAACGCTCGTTGCGAATGTCCGAACTGGCTGGCGCCGTTCAGGCCTCGCCGAGAAAACGCAGGCCGGCGCCTTCGGGATCCACGCGCATCACTTCCATCTTCAATACCGGGGCGGGGAAAGGTAGATCCTGTACCTGGCCAATCACTTCGGTGCCGACCGACAAGCTGGCCATGTCCGGGTGCTTCACATAGACACCACTGTCGGACAGGTCACGGGTCTGTGCCAGCAGCTCACCGAAGCTGGGGTGGCTGATCTTGATCCGGCACTTCATCGGGGTACGCACCTGCTGGCGCTGGTTCGGCATGGAGGCTCCGGGGGTAGGCGGACGATGCAGCCTTTAATAACGCAAAATCGAAGCAATTCCCAACGCTCGACAGAAAAAAGGCGCCATCGAGGCGCCTTCGTTCATCACCATGCTCTGTGGCAGTACGTCAGTACCACTTGGCCTCACCCTCGGGCCGCTTCTTGAAGCGCTTCATGCTCCACATGTACTGGCTCGGGTAGCTGCGTACGTAGCGCGACACCACTTCGCTCATGGCGGCCACGCCTTCTTCCACGTTCTCACTGTACATGCCTTCGGGGGCAGCCTCGAGGATCACCTTGTAGCCGCTGCCATCCGGCAGGCGCAGCGCATGCAGGAACACGCCGACCGCCTTGCCGCCGGTGAGCATGCCGGGGACGAACTTGCTGGTCAGCGCGGTGGTGCCGAGGAAGGGTACGAACACCCCCGACGAACGGCTCGGCTCCGGGTCGGCCGGAATGCCCACGGCGCCGCCCTTGCGCACTTCCTTGATGACACTGAGGATGCCTTCCTTGGTCGACGGCGCCACGCGGTTGCCCATCTGCACGCGCTGCTGCTGCAGCAGCTCGTCGACCGCCTTGAGCTTCGGTGGGCGGTAGAAAATGATCGGTTTGCACTGGTTGCAGTAGAAGTGGTTGAGCACTTCCCAGTTGCCCAGGTGGCTGGTGATGCCGACCACGCCCTTGCCCGATGCCAGCGCCTGTTGCAGCACCTCCAGACCTTCCACTTCGCGCACCAGCTTGAGCGACTTCTGCGCCGGCCAGATCCAGGCGCAGGCGCTTTCGGTCAGGGTCTTGCCGATGTCCTTGAGGCTCTGCCCGACCAGGTGCTCGCGCTCGGCCTCGCTTAGTTCGGGGAAGCACTTGCTCAGGTTGATGCGCACGACATCGCGCGAGCTGTTCGGCAGTTTCCACATCAGCCAACCGATGGCATTGCCCACGGCCTGCACCGCACGCCAGGGCAGCAGTGCGAACAGGCGCAGGAAACCCACCACCAGAGCGCCCTTGAGTTTTTCCACGACAGACTCCACCGCTCAGAAAAGCGCCAAGTGTAACGGCGTGAGCCCATGCAGTCAGTACAGGCTGGTGCGCTGCCGCTGTTGCAGGTCGCGCTCATAGGCCGCGACGTCGAAGGTTTCATCGATGCAGCGGAAGATATCACCGGCGCTGGGCAGGCTGCCGCGCTCGACCTGGCGCGCGGCATCCCATAGCCCCGAACGCAGCGCCGCCTTGGCACACTGGAAATAGCAACTCTGCACCTGAATGCGCAGCACGCTGCGCGGCAGCTTGCCCTGAACGCGGCCCAGCTCGAGCAGCTCGGGATCGAGGGAGATTTCCGCGCGGCCGTTGACCCGCAGGCTCTCGCCCACACCGGGAATCAGGAACAGCAGCGCCACCTGCGGATTGAGGACGATATTGCGCAGGCTATCGATGCGGTTGTTACCAGGGCGATCCGGCAGCAGCAGGGTCTGATCATCGAGAATCTGCACGAAGCCCGGCGCATCACCGCGCGGCGAGCAATCCAGGCCATCCGCGCCGGCGCTGGCCAACACCACGAAGGGCGAGGCCTGGATCAGCGCACGATAAGGTTCGATCAGGTGCGGCAGCTCCTTGCGCCGCGAGCGCTCGTGACTTTCGCCGTACAGTGCCTGCAGTTCACCGAGGGTGGTGATGGTGGTCATGAGCCCTTCAGTTGCGCATAACGGTCGCAGTCGGTGGTGTGATCCATCACCATACCCGTGGCCTGCATGAAGGCATAGCAGATGGTCGGCCCGACGAAGGTGAAGCCAGCCTTCTTCAGCGCCTTGCTCATCGCCTCGGCTTCGGGCGTCACTGCCAGCATCTGGCTGCGGTCGCTGAAGTGGTTGATCTTCGGCGCGCCGCCAACGAACGACCAGAGCCAGGTCACCGGATCCTCCAGTTGCAGCCAGGCCTGGGCGTTCTGCCGCACAGCCTTGAGTTTGAGGCGGTTGCGGATGATCCCGGGGTCCTGCATCAGCACCTCGATCTCTTCGTCAGTGAGGCGGGCCAGACGCTCGGGATCGAAGCCATGCAGTACCTGGCGATAACGCTCGCGCTTCTTCAGCACGGTGATCCACGACAGGCCGGCCTGCGCGCCCTCGAGCAACAGCATCTCGAACAGATGCCGGGCATCGCGCTGCGGCACGCCCCATTCCTCGTCGTGGTAGGCCTGGTACAGCGGATCGTCGGTACACCAGAAGCAACGGGGCATGGCGGAAAGCCTCGGTCAGGATGAAGCAGCGACTATAATCATAAAACAGCTGGATATAAATACAGCTACATACATCACGGATGATGCCGATGTGCCGTACCCTGCGGCCTGCGCCGAGTTTCGATATACTCACCGGCTTTCCCTCGCAAGCCTCCACAGGTGATTTTTTCGTGAGCCAGAACAAGCCTGCCGTGCGCACCTTCCAGGACCTGATCCTGGCCCTGCAGAACTACTGGGCCGAACAGGGCTGCGTGGTGCTGCAACCCTACGACATGGAAGTGGGCGCCGGCACCTTCCACACCGCCACCTTCCTGCGCGCCGTCGGCCCCGAGACCTGGAACGCCGCCTACGTGCAGCCTTCGCGTCGCCCCACCGACGGCCGCTATGGCGAAAACCCCAACCGCCTGCAGCACTACTACCAGTTCCAGGTGGTCTTGAAGCCCAACCCGGAGAACTTCCAGGAGCTGTATTTGGGTTCGCTCAAGGCCATCGGCCTCGATCCGGAAGTGCATGACATCCGCTTCGTCGAAGACAACTGGGAATCGCCGACTCTCGGTGCCTGGGGTCTGGGCTGGGAAATCTGGCTCAACGGCATGGAAGTCACCCAGTTCACCTACTTCCAGCAAGTCGGTGGCCTCGAGTGCTACCCGGTGACCGGCGAGATCACCTACGGCCTGGAGCGCCTGGCCATGTACCTGCAGGGCGTCGACTCGGTCTACGACCTGATCTGGACCGACGGCCCGTTCGGCACCGTGACCTATGGCGATGTGTTCCACCAGAACGAAGTGGAGCAGTCCACCTACAACTTCGAGCACGCCAACGTCGAGAAGCTGTTCGAGCTGTTCGATTTCTACGAGAGCGAAGCCAACCGCCTGATCGAGCTGGAGCTGCCGCTGCCGACCTACGAGATGGTGCTCAAGGCCTCGCACACCTTCAACCTGCTCGACGCCCGCCGTGCCATCTCGGTGACCGCACGTCAGCAGTACATCCTGCGCGTGCGCACCCTGGCGCGCGCCGTGGCGCAGAGCTACCTGCAGGCGCGCGCCAAGCTCGGCTTCCCCATGGCCACCCCCGAACTGCGTGACGAAGTACTGGCCAAGCTCAAGGATGCGGGTCTCCTGCAAGACGAAGTACTGGGCAACACCCTGGAGGCGCAAGCATGAGTGCACAAGATTTCCTGGTCGAACTGGGCACCGAAGAGCTGCCACCGAAAGCCCTGAAAAGCCTCGGTGAGGCCTTCCTCGCCGGTATCGAGAAAGGCCTCAAGGCCGCTGGCCTGGGCTACGCCGCCAGCCGCGTGTACGCCGCGCCGCGCCGCCTGGCGGTGCTGGTCGAGCAGCTCGAAGAACAGCAGGCCGATCGCAGCATGAACCTCGACGGCCCACCCATCCAGGCCGCCTTCGACGCCGACGGCAACCCGACCCAGGCCGCCCTGGGCTTCGCCCGCAAGTGCGGCGTGGACATCGCCGAGATCGACCGCAGCGGCGCGAAACTGCGTTTCGCCCAGCACATCCCCGGCCAGCCGGCGGTGAACCTGCTGCCGACCATCGTGCAGGACTCGCTGAACGACCTGCCGATCCCGAAACGCATGCGCTGGGCCGCCCGTCGTGACGAGTTCGTGCGCCCGACCCAGTGGCTGGTGATGCTGTTCGGTGACGCCGTGGTCGACTGCGAGATCCTTGCGCAGAAGGCTGGTCGCGTGTCCCGTGGCCACCGCTTCCACGCCAACCGTGACGTACGCATCAGCAGTCCGGCCAACTACGCCGAAGACCTGCGTAGCGCCTATGTGCTGGCCGACTTCGCCGAACGCCGCGAGCTCATCAGCCGCCGCGTCGACGAACTGGCTGCGGCCGAGCAGGGCAGCGCTATCGTGCCGCCGGCGCTGCTGGATGAAGTGACCGCCCTGGTCGAATGGCCGGTGCCGCTGGTTTGCTCCTTCGAGGAGCGCTTCCTCGAGGTGCCGCAGGAAGCGCTGATCAGCACCATGCAGGACAACCAGAAGTACTTCTGCCTGCTCGATGGCAACGGCAAGCTGCTGCCGCGCTTCATCACCGTGGCCAACGTCGAGTCCAAGGACCCGGCGCAGATCGTCTCGGGTAACGAGAAGGTGGTGCGTCCGCGCCTGACCGACGCCGAGTTCTTCTTCAAGCAGGACAAGAAGCAGAAGCTCGAAGGCTTCAACCAGCGCCTGGCCAACGTGGTGTTCCAGGCACAACTGGGTTCGGTATTTGAAAAAGCCCAACGGGTATCGGCGCTCGCCGGTTTTATCGCTCGTGAAGTCGGTGGCGACGCCCAGCGCGCCGCCCGTGCCGGCCTGCTGTCGAAATGCGACCTGGCCACCGAGATGGTTGGCGAATTCCCCGAAATGCAGGGCATCGCCGGCTACTACTACGCGCTCAGCGACGGTGAGCCGCAGGACGTCGCCCTGGCCCTGAACGAGCAGTACATGCCGCGCGGTGCTGGTGCCGAACTGCCGAGCACCCTCACCGGTGCTGCCGTGGCCGTGGCCGACAAGCTCGACACCCTGGTCGGCATCTTCGGCATCGGCATGCTGCCGACCGGCTCGAAAGACCCCTACGCCCTGCGCCGCGCCGCCCTCGGCGTGCTGCGCATCCTGATCGAGAAGGGCCTGGATCTGGACCTGGCCACTGCGGTCGACTTCGCCGTCGCCCAGTATGCCGGCAAGATCAAGACCGACGGTCTGGCAGCTCAGGTGCTGGAGTTCATCTTCGACCGCCTGCGTGCGCGCTACGAAGACGAAGGCATCGAAGTCGCCGTGTACCAGGCCGTGCGTGCGGTGGGCCCGACCTCGCCGCTGGACTTCGACCAGCGCGTGCAGGCCGTGCAGGCCTTCCGCAAACTGCCGCAGGCTGCTGCCCTGGCCGCCGCCAACAAGCGCGTGTCGAACCTGCTGAGCAAGGCCGAAGGTGGCGTCGCCGCCCAGGTCGAAGCGCACTACTTCGACAACCCCAGCGAGTTCGCCCTGCACGCCGCCATCCAGCAGGCCGACCAGGCCGTACAGCCGCTGGCCGCCGCCCGCCAGTACAACGAGGCCCTGGCCAAGCTGGCCAGCCTGCGTGAGCCGGTGGACGCCTTCTTCGAGGCGGTACTGGTCAATGCCGAAGACGCGCGCGTGCGCGCCAACCGTTACGCCCTGTTGGCTCGCCTGCGCGGGCTGTTCCTCGGCGTAGCGGATATTTCGGTGCTGGGCTAAGGCCTTCGTAGGAGCAAGCTCCGCGCGCGAAAGCGTTCGCGAGCAGAGCTCGCTCCTACGGCAGACTCTGAAACGACTGAATGAAACTACTGATCCTCGACCGCGACGGTGTCATCAACCAAGACTCCGACGCCTATATCAAGACGCTCGACGAGTGGATACCGATTCCTTCGTCGATCGCCGCCATCGCGCGCCTGTCGCAAGCGGGTTGGACAGTGGCCGTGGCTACCAACCAGTCCGGCATCGCCCGTGGCTATTACGACCTGGCGACCCTGGAGTCGATGCACGCGCGCCTGCGCCAACTGGTGGCGAAGCAGGGTGGTGAAGTCGGCCTGATCGTCCATTGCCCACACGGGCCGGACGATGGCTGCGACTGCCGCAAACCGAAACCGGGCATGCTCGAGCAAATCGCTGCGCACTACGCCGCGGATCTGCCAGGAATCTGGTTCGTCGGCGATACCAGCGGTGACCTGCAGGCCGCGCTGGCCGTCGATTGTCAGCCTGTGCTGGTGAAAACCGGCAAGGGCGAGCGAACCCTGGCCAAGCCCCTGCCGCCAGGAACCCTGGTATTCGATGATCTGGCGGCTGTCGCCGATCAACTGCTCTCATAAGGTGTGAAGGTTCATGGCGCTAGTGCAGGCATTCAGAGTCACGCTTTTCTACCTGCTGCTGTCGTCCAGCTCGTTCTTCTGGTGCCTGATCAGCCTGGTGGTCGCACCGCTGCTGCCGTTCCGCCAACGCTACCGCTTCGTCGTCCAGGCCTGGTGCAACTGCGCCGTGTGGCTGGCCAAGGTGATCGTCGGTATCCGCTATGAAGTGCGCGGCGTGGAGAACATTCCCGAGCGCCCCTGCGTGATCCTCGCCAACCACCAGAGCACCTGGGAAACCTTCTTCCTCTCCGCCTATTTCGAGCCGCTCAGCCAGGTGGTCAAGCGCGAGCTGCTGCGCGTGCCGTTCTTCGGCTGGGGCATGGCGCTGCTCAAGCCCATCGCCATCGACCGCAGCAACCCCAAGGCCGCGCTCAAGCAACTGGCCAAGCAGGGCGACGAGCGTCTCAAGCAGGGCGCCTGGGTGCTGGTGTTCCCCGAAGGCACGCGGATTCCGCCAGGCCAGATCGGCAAGTTCTCCCGTGGTGGAACTGCCCTGGCGGTGAATGCCGGCCTGCCGGTGCTGCCCATCGCCCACAACGCCGGTGAGTTCTGGCCCAAGGCCGGCTGGGGCAAGCGCCCGGGCACTATCCAGGTGATCATCGGCCAGCCGATGTACGCAGAAGGCGAAGGGCCGCGTGCCATCGCCGAGCTCAACGAACGTGCTTTTCACTGGGTACGCCAGCAACAGACCGAACTGCGTGGCGAAGAGCCGCAGCTGAGCCGACTGGGCGAAACCGCCTGATCTGTGGATAAGCTGTGTACGAAACACAATCAAATCGCCACTATTGCTTGTATCTAGCTGATTTTACTGGCGAATTGTCATCGCTAGGAAAATCGCCTAACAGGGTATAAGTTGTCGCCTCTGTAGGGCGGGTGCAACCCGCCATCAGCGCTTTGGCGGCTTGCACCTGTCGAGGGGCGACAAAGGCGTCATTCCTCAACCTATATAAATCAATGACTTAGGCGTTAAATGGGCACAATTATTGGCATGATTGAGCCACATAAAATGGCATTTTCTGTCGAAATGACCGCAATTAGTGTCATTTTCCGCAAGCCCCTGAATCGAGCCGCGTGCAGCACTACATTTCGGTAAGACAGCCGACGTGGTGGAGGCAGGCCTCAAGCCACGGCTTGCATTGACAACCTGTCAATGGAGCCCAGATTACGGCGAATCCAGCGCATAGGAAACAGCCACTTTCCACCTCCGATGGACGGAAAGCTTGGTGGCTGTCTGAGGACTCATTAACCCTTTGCCAGCAGTTCCATTGAGCTGGACGAATCCGCAAATCGATAGCCCATAGCCTTGTAACCCGCTTGGCGCTTACTCCACATACGGAGCAATGCAGGATGTCCGGAATCGATGAAGTCGATGATGCGCACATCCGCCTTACTCGCATGTTCCCGATGCAGGCGGCCCGCATACTGCTGGAGAGTGCCCTTCCAGGAAACCGGCATGGCCAGTACCAAGGTATCCAGTGCCGGGTGGTCAAAACCCTCTCCAACCAATTTTCCGGTTGCTAGGATCACGCGTGGGGCATCAGCTGGCAGTGCTTCCAGTTCGCCAATTAGCGCAGCGCGTTGCTTCTTGGACATCCGCCCATGCAGCGTGAATAGGTTCTCGACCCGACCGACCAACTGCTCCTCAATAGCCTTGAGGTGATCCGTTCGCTCAGTCAGCACCAGGATCTTCCGGCCTTGGTCAAAAACGTCTCCAACCTCAGCAACAATCTTGGCTGTTCGCTCTGTGTCGCTGCACACCTGCAAGAAGACATCTTGGATGCCTGTCCCTTCGGGCACGACTATCGGTCGAGACAGCCACAGCGGTGTCACAGCCAGATCGGCTGGAGCACTCTCGGGCCTGCTCGCGGTATGCCGAATGGGCCCGCACTGCATGAAGATAATCGGCTGCTGACCATCACGACGTACTGGCGTAGCGGTCAGACCCAAGACATATTTGGCCCAAGCAGCCTTGAGGAGGGCCTCGAACGAAAAGGCTGACAGGTGATGGCACTCATCCACGATGATTTGCCCGTAGTTTTTCACCTGCTTGCTCACTTCGCCCTGCCGCGACAAGGACTGCATTACGGCAATGTCGATGATGCCTGTCGGCTTGGCCTTACCACCGCCGATGGTGCCGATCTTCGTTTTGTCTGCCCCCAGAAACGCCTGCAAACGCTCCTTCCACTGCTGGAGCAACTCCGTCCGGTGCACCAGCACCAGCGTGTTCACACCGCGCTGGGCAATCAGCGCGGCAGCCGTGACGGTTTTCCCAAAAGCGGTTGGGGCATAAAGGATGCCAGTGTCGTGCACCAGCAGAGCAGCCAGTGCAGCCTCCTGATCCGAACGCAGTTTTCCCACAAAACGGACATCGATGGGCTCCCCAGCGAAGCGCTCATCATGCAGCACCAGCTCTACCTTGTTTTCATCCAACAGTGCCTGGACGTCATCCAGGCATCCGCGCGGCAGGGCAATGTGCTGCGGATAGTTTTCAGCACAGCCGATGATCCGGGGCTTATTCCACACAGGAAGGCGCATGGCCTGAGCCTTGTAGAACTCGGGATTCTGAAATGCCGCCAGCCGAATAAGCTTGTTGATCAAAGATTGGGGCAGTTCAGACTTGCTGAAATAGATCTGGTTAGCCAGGGTCACTCTCACTGACGCGGGTAACGGGCAGGTCAGTTTCTGAGTCTTTTCCGGCGTGCGCTGCCAGGGCTTCGCGTCGTCATCATCCGTTAGGTCTGCAACATCCAGCGGATGGCGACCGCCGCTAGCACGCAGAGTGGCCGGTGCAATATCCCTCACCTGCATGGGTTGGATACTGGCCAAAAGTGCCCACTGGTCGGGATAGGGCTCCAGCGTCTCATCGACAAAAACACTACCGCCCCGAGCGCGAGCCCGCTTCTGCAAGGGCAGGGCAATCAAGTTGCCAAAGCCGCCTTTGGGCATGCTGTCCTGATTTGGAAACAGTCGGTCATACGAGCCCAGCGTCAGTTGCCGGGTACGCTCGCAAGTATGGCTGATGATCGCGGAGCCTAGCAGGCGCGCCTCAGAGGCGGGGACATTACGCTCAAAGAAAATCCAGGCATGCGCCCCGTTACCGGAGCGGGAAATCTCCAGTGCCACCGGCACGTCCAACTCACGGCAAGACTGAGCGAACGCCGTGACATCCTCGCGCCAATCGGCCTCGTCAAAATCCACTGCCAGGAAGTAGCAGGTGTCATCTGGAAGCAGTGGGTAAACGCCGATAACAATCTCACCGGCCAAATGCTTATAGAGCACCTGATCGGTCAGCGGCAGGAGTTGGCGGAACGAGCAAGCTCCGCACTTGATCCGTGGCTTCTCACACACACCGGGTCGCCATTCATTGGCGCACGCCGGTGAGTAGCCCGATTTACCGGCCTTGCTTTCCCAGCGCACGGGAAACACATCGGCACGGCCCCGAAACAGTCCCCTGAACAACGCCAACTTGGCATCCGTGTCGAGACTCGAACTTATCAGTGGAGGCGGGCTAGTCGGTTCGACTAGCGGCGGCTCGTCAGGCAAGCGCCACTCGATGCCATGACTTTCCAGCAGAGAGATCAAGCGCGCATTTTCGGCCTGTAGATGCTCAAGCAGATCATCACCACTCATCGTGCCGAGACCACCTTTCAGTCGTAGGAGAACAGCTGGCCCAACCAGCTATTTGAGACGTTCGGCTGCCTTGCGGTACGCCTGCTCGCGCTCACGGCGATCAACCGCGACCACAAACACCACCACCTCATGGTCGATCACCTGGTACACCAAGCGATAGCCGCTGCTGCGCAGCTTGATCTTGTAGCAGTCCGGCAGCGAATGGAGCCGGTTGGCTTCAATTCGCGGATTCAGCAATACCTCAGCGAGCTTTTTCTTCAGCTGCTGGCGAACGGTATCACCCAGCTTTTTTCCACTCCTTCAGTGCCCGCGCATCAAACTCAAGGCTATAGGTCATCCAGCGCAACCTTCACGCGCTGAGGAGCGGCCAGGCGTTCACGAACCGTGGCGATTAACGCTTCATCTTCCTCGGTCATCAGCACCGGGCGAAATGGCAGCTGTCCGCGCTCGGCCACATACTGCAAAGCCTGGCGCATCAGTTCAGAGGGGGTGACGCCGAGCTTTTCCAGCTCCCGGTAAGCCCGGACTTTCAGCTCATCGTCGATGCGGATATTGATCGAAGCCAAGGGGGCGTCTCCGCGTAAAGACATTCGTCATTACGATGGCATTCTTGCGCTTATTTGGCAACCGCTCGCCTACGATTGGCGGACATGGGGCTGATCCCTGTCGCCACGCTGCTCAAGAATTTATTAACAACAGCGACTCATCAACCAATCAGGAGAAACGAGGCAACCCGCCAATTGCAATCGACCGTACAGGCCGTAGCCCTTACTGTCCGCAGCATAAGCATCGTCGAATGTGCAAAAAAACAAGCATTGAGCGAGGCGTCAATGACTCGGTTTTCTATGCCTTACCAAAGATCTTGGAAAAGATGGAATGCTTGGCTTCACGCCAGGTTTCAGTCAGATCGATCGAGTAGGAGGCGGGGTCGCCCCCGCCGTCCTCTCACACCACCGTACGTACGGTTCCGTATACGGCGGTTCAGGCCATACGGCTAAGT
>NZ_JAOCLK010000048.1:0-31678 GCF_029845265.1 Ectopseudomonas oleovorans | reverse complement strand
CTTTCCTAAACTTCGGGCGGTCATTGCTTCACGTAGCGCCCAGGCGCTTGTTCTAGGGGAGGGTATTCGGCATTGCCCATCCGCGTGATGGCGGGCCGGAGCTCGCCGGCATGCCCGGCCAGCCAGGCGAACCAATCGACCCACCAACTACCTGCGTGTTGTTGAGCGCTTTGTAGCCAGTCGTCAGCAATCGGCGTGATGTGCTCGTTTACCCAGTAATGGCGTTTGTTGCTTGCTGGTGGGTTAATCACTCCGGCGATGTGGCCAGAAGATCCGAGGACGAAGCGTTTCGATCCCCCAAGAAGAGCCGTGCTGGCATAGGCACTGCGCCATGGGACTATGTGGTCATCGTGGGTTCCGAGGAGGTAGGCTGGCGCCTCTATGGAGCGCAGATCCAGCTTGACCCCGCACAGCTCCAGCTCGCCCGACTTGAGGTCGTTCTGCAGGTAGGTGTGGCGCAGATACCAGCAGTACATGGGGCCAGGTAGGTTGGTACTGTCGTTGTTCCAGAACAGCAGATCTAGGGCGCGTGGTTTCTGTCCCTTGAGGTACTTGTCGACGTTGTAGTTCCACCACAGCTCGTTGGGCCGCAGCAGGGAGAAGGTGTTGCCCATATCCTCTCCGCGGAACAGGCCACATTTACCACCATGGCCACCGATGGTGCGCTCGCGGTAGGCCACCAGTTGCTCATCGACAAAGACACTGATCGGCCCGGTATCAAGGTAGTCGAGGAAGGTGGCGAACAGGCTCAGACTGGCAATGTCGTGGTCGCCCCTCGCAGCCAGCACTGCCAACGCGCAGCTCAGCAGGGTGCCGCCGATGCAGAAGCCCAGGCAGTTCAGATGACGCTCGCCACTGATGACCCGGGTAGTGCGTAGGGCGCTGATCACTCCGTCCTGGATGATCTGCTCCCAGGTGATGTCAGCCTGTTTCTGGGTGAAGTTGCGCCAGGACATCAGGAATACCGGGTGACCCTGTTCCAGCAGATGGCGAACCAGAGAATTTTCCGGGCTGAGGTCGAGGATGTAGTACTTGTTGATGGCCGGCGGGACGATAAATATTGGCCTCTGGTACTGTGTATCGGTGAGCGGCAGGTATTGGATCAACTGGAACAGCGGAGTTTCCAGCACCACCTCACCGGGAGTGACGGCGAGATTCACGCCAACTTCGAAGTCGCCTCGGTCGCATTGACGCAACTTGCCTTCTTGTAGGTCTCCGGCCAGATGCAATAGACCACTGAGCAGGCTGGCCCCCTGGGTTTCCACCAGGCATTTCAGGGCATCGGGATTGCTCAGCAGGAAGTTGCTCGGGGCGCTTGCGGCGATTGCCTGCTCGATCAGGTAGCGCAGACGCTGACGTGGCTTCTCTTCTTTGATGGTGAGCAGCTCCAGCAATTTCAGCAGAAATCCGGAATTCAGCAGGTAGAAGGCGGCCATGGAACCGAACAACGGTTCACTCCAGTTGCCACTAGCGAAACGCCGGTCGTCGAAGTCGAACGGTTGACGGGCCAGCAGTTGCTGGCCAAGCGCTGTCCATTGTTGCTGGTAGTCAACCTGCAATTGTTCCAACGCTTCGGGGGAGACATTGAACCACTGGCTTTGGTCATGCCCGTTGAACCAAGAGTTTTGCGCTACGTACAGGCGCAGTTGCTGTAGGGCGAAGCTGGTGATGAAAGGCGCCTGTCCTGACCAGTAGTGAGCGAAAGAATGTGAATTGTTCATGTTCATGGTTTGTCCAAGAAAATGAAAAAAGGCCGCGCCCGGCAAAGGGCACGGTGCGATCATTTCGGGGAATACCCTCACCGCCATCCAGGCGGTGAGGGTGCAGGGGAGCTCGCCCGATAGATCCGCGAAATCGTTAGTCAGCGTTCAATGGCCAGCGCCACGCCCTGGCCGCCGCCGATGCACAGCGTCGCCAGGCCTTTCTTGGCATCGCGGCGGATCATCTCGTGCAGCAGGCTGACCAGCACGCGGCAGCCGGAGGCGCCGATCGGGTGGCCAAGGGCGATGGCGCCGCCGTTGACGTTGACCTTGGCGGCATCCCAGCCCAGCTCCTGACCAACGGCCAGTGCCTGGACGGCGAAGGCTTCGTTGGCTTCGATCAGGTCTAGCTCGTTCAGGCTCCAGCCGGCTTTGTCCAGGCAGTGGCGGCTGGCCGAGACCGGGGCGATACCCATGATCGCCGGATCGACGCCTGCGTTGGCATAGGCGCTGATTTTCGCCAGCACCGACAGGCCCAGCGCTTTGGCCTTGGCTGCGCTCATCAGCAGCACGGCGGCGGCGCCATCGTTGAGGCTGGAGGCATTGCCGGCGGTAACGCTGCCGTCCTTCTTGAACGCCGGCTTGAGTTTGGCCAGCGACTCGGCGGTGGTGCCGGCACGCGGCTGCTCGTCACGGGCGAAGGCGATTGGATCGCCCTTGCGCTGCGGGATCAGCACCGGGGTTATCTCGGCGTCGAAACGACCAGCTTCGATGGCGGCCACGGCCTTCTGCTGCGAGGCGGCGGCAAAGGCGTCCTGGGCTTCACGGCTGATGCCGTACTTGTCCACCAGGTTCTCGGCGGTGATGCCCATGTGGTAATCGTTGAAGGCATCCCACAGGCCATCGACGATCATGCTGTCGAGCATCTGCGCATGGCCCATGCGCAGGCCGGTGCGGGCTTTGGGCAGCACGTAGGGCGACAGGCTCATGTTCTCCATGCCGCCGGCAATGATCACCTCGGCATCGCCGCAACGGATAGCCTGGGCAGCCAGGTGCAGGGCCTTGAGGCCCGAGCCGCAGACCTTGTTCAGGGTCATCGCAGGAACGACGTGGGGCAGGCCGGCGCGAATCACAGCCTGGCGTGCGGGGTTCTGTCCGGACGCGGCAGTGAGCACCTGGCCGAGGATCACTTCATCGACCTGGGCAGCATCGAGGCCGGTCTGCTCGAGCAGGCGCCGGATGACGATGGCGCCGAGTTCCGGTGCCGGAATCTCGGCCAGGCTGCCTTGGAAGCTACCGATGGCGGTGCGGGTTGCAGCGACGATAACGACGTCGATCATCTGGAATGCCTCATGTTATGACTAGTCGATTGCGCATCACTGCATATTCATGCCGCCGTTCACCGAGAAGTCGGCGCCGGTGGCATAGGCGGATTGATCAGAGGCTAGCCAGGCTACGATCGAGGCAATTTCCTCAGGCTGGCCGAGGCGACCGACGGGGATTCCGGCAATCATGCCTTCAAGGATGTCTGGGCGAATTGCCGCAGTCATATCTGTCTTGATATAGCCAGGGGAAACCGTATTGACGGTCACGCCCTTGCCACTCACTTCTCGGGCCAAAGCCATGCTGAAACCATGGGTACCGGCTTTGGCTGCAGAGTAGTTGGTCTGGCCGAACTGACCCCGCTGTCCATTGATCGAGGATATGTTGATGACACGCCCCCAGCCCTTGGTCAGCATGCTCTCGATGACCTGACGGGTTGTGTTGAACAGGCCGGTGAGGTTGGTATCGATCACTGCTTTCCAGTTTTCGGGAGGCATCTTGCGTAGCGTACCGTCTCGGGTGATCCCCGCATTGTTGACCAGTACATCAATCGGGCCGACATTTTCGCGCACCATCTCAAAAGCCTGGCGGGTGCTGTCCCAGTCGGTGATGTCGCAGTCGATGCAGTGGAAGTGGAAGCCAGCCTCTAATTGCTTCGCCATCCAAGAGGCTTTGCGGCTTGAGTAGGGGCTGCAACTCACCACTACGGTGAAACCATCCTGGTGCAGGCGCTGGCTGATCGCTGTGCCGATGCCGCCCATGCCGCCGGTGACCAGTGCTATACGTGTCGAATTACTCGAAGTAGCCACTGACCATGCCTCCTTAATCGAAGCCTTGATATTTTGGTCAAGCTTCCGGTGCTTCACGGGCAGGAACAATGTTTCTGGGTGACGCTGGGTTGTCCTTGCGCGCCAATTCTGTCGCGTTTTGACAGTGGTTCGGCCTGGTCTTGATCTGGATCAGGAAGAATGCCTTGCGGGCCTCTAATATGCGTATTTCACGGCGATCAATCGTTTGCCTTTCGGCTGGGAACGGGCGCAGAGGGATGCTATGTACAGGATCAGTTCCAGTTACGTCGGGATGCTGGTGGCTATGCTGCAGGCGGAGGGACTGGATGCGGTGCGTTTGTGTCGTGAGGCAGGAATCGATATGTGTTTGCTGGCACAGGAGGATGCGTTCTTCACGCGCGCTAGCGCCTATCGACTGATGGCGCTGGCCGAGTTGGATTCGGACAATCCGAATCTCGGCCTCAAGGCTGCCGTGCATTTCAAACCTGGCAGTTTCCAGTTGGTGGGCTACGTGATGATGTCCAGTGCCAACCTGAAACAGGCTCTGGAGCATTTTGTGCGTTTTCACTTGCTACTTGGCAATGGTGTCACTCTCGCACTGTCTCCTGAGCAAGGCGGGCGTCTGCGTTTGACATGTTTGGAGCATCCTGAAGAGGGCTGTCCCAGAAATCGAGCGTTTGAGGATGCCGGTGCCGCTGCCCTGTTGGGTTTTTGCCGTTGGCTGATGGGGGGAGGGCTGCCGCAACCGCTGCAATTCGATTTTGTCCATGACGAGCCGGGTAATCTCCCTGAATATCAGCAGTTATTCGGGTGTTCGTTACGTTTCGGTGCCCAGCACACTAGTGTCCTGTTCGACCAGCAAGAATTGTTGCGCCCGTTGAGCACGGCCAATGAGGCGCTTGCGTTGTTACATAAGCGCTTCGCCGAGTTTCGTCTGGGGCAGTTGGGTGGTGTCTCCTTGGGGGGGCGCGTGCGTGGCCTGATAATCGAGCGCCTGGGTCAGGAAGGATGCGACATGGAGTCGATCGGACTGGCTCTTTGCATGAGCAAGCGTACCCTGCAGCGAGGCCTGGAAAAGGAAGGGCTGAAGTTCAAGGACATTCTCGGTGATGTTCGCCGGCAGTCGGCCGATTATTACCTGTGCCGCAGCTCATACAGTCTGACCCAGGTGGCCGAGTACCTGGGGTTCCACGATCAGAGCAGTTTCCACAAGGCCTGCCTGCGCTGGTTCGGGAGGTCTCCGGGTCGATACCGGCTGGACGAAGGCGAGCAGAGTACGCCCCATGAGGATGTCTCAGATGCCGCTCATCAGGCTGATGATCAGTGCATTGACGATATCGATGAAGAAGCCGCAGACCAGCGGAACGATAATGAACGCCTGGTGCGCGGCTCCGTAGCGCTGAGTAACTGCCGTCATGTTGACGATGGCCGTTGCAGTTGAACCCAGGGCGATGCCGCCGAAGCCGGCGGCTATCACGCTGGCTTCGTAGTTGCGGCCCATACAACGGAAAACCAGCAATACGGTATAGAGGATCGTCAATGTTATCTGCAATGTCAGGGCTGTGACGACGAAGACCAGAACACCGCCTAACTGCCACAACTGCAGTCCCATCAGCGCCATGACTAGAAACATACCCAGGCAGATATCGGATATCAGCGCCAACCCTTGGCCGGCTCCGCTCCAGTGCTTGATGCGTTGACCGCCGATGGCTGCTTGCAACAGGTTACGAATGACGATCCCGGCCAACAGGCAACTGACAAACGAGGGGAGGGTGATTCCGCTGTTGAGCAGCAGCAAGTTGAAGCCGTGGCCCAACATCAGCGTCATGTTCAACCACATCCAGGCCCACAGGATGTCGTAATGGCTGATGGGGGCGGAGATGTCTGCCGAGGTTGCTGGTACTCCAACTTCCAGGTCTGAATCGCGAGAGGGGGTTAAGGCGTGGCGGCGTATCAGGTAGTTAGCGATCGGCCCGCCGATACAGCACGCTGCGATCAACCCCACTGTGTTACTGGCAATACCTAGCTCCATGGCATTTTCGATGCCCAATTGCTCGGTGAACAGCGGTGCCCAGGCCAGGGTGGTACCGACGCCGCCGGTGAGCGAGATCGAGCCGAGCATCAGGCCGGCTCTGGGATCCAGGCCGAAACCGCTGGCCACGCCCATACTCAGCAGGTTCTGCAAGACGATGAACACGCTGGCGAGTACCAGCAGAATTAGCAGCGGGCGGCCACCCTTGACCAGGTTGCGGATATCCGACTTCAACCCGATGCCTGCGAAGAAGTAGAGCAGCAGTACATCGCGTACCTCCAGGTCGAAGACCACTTCGATATCCAGTATGTAGAACAGAACGGCGGTAACAGCGGCACAAAGGAAGCCACCGAGCACTGGTTCTGGAATGCTGTAGCGGCCTAGTGGTTCGTAACGCTGTGCGAGCCTCTTGCCCGCGAACAGCAGCATGATCGCCAGAGTAAAACTGACCAGCCCCTCAACGAGAAAGGTATTGTCCTGCATGAAGAGTCCTTGCGGTTAGCCGAGGATGTTCAGGCCGCCATCGACGAAGTGGACGCCGCCAGTTTGGCCCTGACTGGCATTACTGACCAGCCATGCGCACAGACCGCCGACTTCTTCCAAGCTGACTAGGCGGCGCAGGGGCGCGCGATGGGTAGAGGTTTGCAGCAGGTGATCAAAGTCTTTCAGCCCGGATGCTGCTCGAGTCGGCATGGGGCCGGGGGAAATGGCATGCACGCGGATGTTGTGTGGCCCCAGCTCGGTGGCCAGGTAGCGCACACTTGATTCCAGGGCGGCTTTGACTGGGCCCATCAGTGCGTATCCTTCGATCGTTACCTGGGCTCCCAAGTAACTCATGGTTACCAGACTGCCGCCCTGGGGCATCAACGGCTCGGCCAGGTGCGCCATGCGGATGAAGGAGTGGCAGGAAATGTCCATGGCCTGCTGAAAGCCGCTGCTGGAACTGTCCAGCAGGCGGCCGCGGATTTCCTCTTTGGGTGCGCTGGCCAGGCAGTGTACGACGAAGTCCAGTGATCCCCATTGCTCTGTAATGTGCTCGAATAGAGCCTCTAGCTCGCCGGGTCGGGTGACGTCCAGCGGCATCCGCACGCTGGCTTGCACCTGTTGCGCCAGGGGCTCGACATGCGCCCTGGCTTTCTCATTCAGCCAGGTGATGGCCAGTTCCGCGCCCATTTCATGTAGCGCTTGGGCACAGCCCCAGGCGATCGAATGGGTGTTTGCGATGCCTACCACCAGGCCGCGCTTGCCAGCCAGGGACAGACTTTCTTTGATGCTCATGGGTGTTGCTCCTGATACAGGTGCCAGCTATGGCGCGCGATGATGCTCTCTTCGTCGGTGGGGATGACCCATACTGATCGGGTGCTGGATGTACCGGATATAAGCTCGGCGTTGCGTCGGTTCGCCGTGTCGTCTAGCTGCAGCCCGAAGAGCGGCGCGAGATGCTGTAGTACCTGGGCACGCAGCTCAGCATCCTTCTCGCCGATACCGGCCGTGAATACCAGTGCGTCCAGTCCGCCCAGGCATGTGGCAAGCCGACCGACTTCCTGGGCGATACGGTAGGCGTAGTAGTCGATGGCCAGGGCCGCGCGCGGCTCGTTGCTGGCGCGTAGCTTGCGCATGTCGCTGCTGACCCCGGATATGCCGAGCAGGCCGGATTGTCTGTACAGCAGTTTTTCCAGCTCATCAACAGATATGCCTTGCCCCAGCAGGTACAGCAATACGCCTGGATCCACGGCGCCGCAGCGGCTTCCCATGGGTAAGCCGTCGAGAGCACTAAAACCTGTTGTCATTTCGATGCTGCGGCCAGCTTCGATAGCGCAAAGGCTGGAACCATTGCCTAGGTGAGCGATGACCAGCTTGCCAGTAGCGAGCTCCGGTGTTTTGTCGATTAGGCGCTGGCTGACGTATTCGAAGGACAGGCCATGAAAGCCGTAACGGCGTACGCCCTGTTCGTATAGCGCGTAGGGCAAGCCGAAGAGTTGACTGATTTCATTGCGTCCAGCATGGAAAGCCGTGTCGAAGCAGGCGATCTGGGGCAGTTGAGGGTCGTGCTCGAGCGCGGCATGGATTGCCGCGAGGTTGTGCGGTTGATGCAGTGGTGCCAGAGGCTCCAGCGTCTTCAGACGTGCCAGTGTAGTGTGATCCACGCGCACCGGTGCGCTGAAATCCATGCCCCCGTGCACCACACGATGGCCGATCAGCACCGGTGGGCGATCCTGTAGGCCTTCTTCAAGGACACGATAGATCTGCTGGAAGGCCGCCTGCATATTGGCAATCTGTTCCGGCTCGAAACTCGTGTCCTGCATTATCGTTCCGTCGGCCATGACGACCTGTAGACGTGGCGCCACGCCAATCCCGTCCAGCTTTCCGCGCGCCAGCAAGCGAGGTTGATCTTCGCCCCGGCGACCGGAGAATAGGCCGGTCTTAATGCTCGAAGAGCCTGCGTTGACGGTGACGATGAGTTCGTCCTGAACAGGGCTCATACAGGTATCCCCAGGCGAGCGCGCCGTGCTTCGGCAAGTAGCACGGCCAGCCCACAACTGGCGATGCGCGCTCTTGGACTGTCAGCGCGGCTGGTGAAAACAATAGGTACTCGGGCGCCAAGGACGATGCCAGCAGCTTCGGCTCCGGCTAGATAGATCAGCTGCTTGGCGAGGATGTTGCCCGCTTCCATGTCCGGTACCAGCAGGATGTCCGGGTCGCCGGCGACTTCTGAGTGGATACCCTTGACCCGCGCGGCTTCGGCGTTGATCGCATTGTCGAAGGCCAGTGGCCCGTCGAGCAGCGCGCCGTCGATCTGTCCGCGCCGGGACATGACCACCAGTGCGGCGGCCTCCAGGGTTGAAGGCAGCTTGGCGGTGACGGTTTCCACCGCCGACAGCAGCGCCACCTTGGGCTGTTCGATGCCGAGAGCGTGCAGCATCTGGATCACATTGCGGCAGATGTCGGCCTTGTCTTCCAGGCCGGGGAAGATGTTGACCGCCGCGTCGGTGACGAACAGCGGCTTGTGGTAGCTGGGCACGCTCATGGCGAACACATGGCTGAGGCGCCGTTCCGTGCGCAGACCGTTTTCGCGGTCGGCCACGGCATGCAGCAGTTCATCGCTGTGCAGGCTGCCTTTCATCAGCAACTCGCCACGGCCTTGGCGGATCAGGGCGACACCACGCTCGGCGGCGGCGTGGCTGTGTGGCACGTCCTCCACGGTCAGCCCGTCGATATCCAGACCGGCTTCGCTGGCGGTTGCCGCAATCTTCTGGCGCGGGCCAACCAGAATCGGTGTGATCAGCCCGGCCTGGGTGGCCTCCAGCGCCCCGCGTAGCGCGTTCGCCTCGCAAGGATGCACGACGATGGTGGGCAGCGGGCCAATCTCGGCGCAGCGGTTCAGCAGCGCCTGGTAGTGATCCAAGCTCATTCGGCGTTGCCTCCCTTGTCCGGGCTCGCGAGGCCAGGTGCGGGCGCGGAGCGGGTTGCCTTGATGCGTGCTGGTTTTTCCGGCGCGGCCACTGGGCTCCTGCTCCGGGTCGCTGCCGGGGGCGGGCTGGCATCAGTCTGTGCCTGCGCCTTGGCAGGCCGGGCGGCATTTTTCTTCCTTGGTCGCGTGGCGGCCTTGGACGTAGGGGCGTCCGCCTCGGGGAGGCGCAGGCTTGCCTGGATTTGCTCTGGCGGGCTGTCCACCGTGATGAGTGGCACGGATGGTTGGGCGAAATCCGGCAATGGGTGTTCGAGCAGATCATGCAACCGACGCCAAAGATCACCCACGGCACCCTCGGCGTACAGCAACTCAGGCACGAGGTGCGTGGCGGCTGTCAGGACGACTTCACGCTGGCTGGCCTTGGCTAGCAAAAGGGGCAAGGTGTTCAGGCTTTCCTCGGGGTGGGCGAAGACCAGTAGATCCTGCAGGCGGACGCTGTCACGTACGGCGAGAGGGTCGATGCCGAGCTGTTGCGAGAGCGTGCGAGCGCGCTGGGCGAGCTCTTCGATGCGTTCTTTGCCGAACCTGCCGCTGGCACGTGCGAGCAGGCAGAAAATGCGAATGAGCGCTTCCCGCTCCCCACCCTGGAGAAGCGAGTCGTGCAGATGCTCGATCAGAGCCTTGTCCCGTTGTTCTATGTGGCTCTGTTGCGAGCGCGGTGCTTGCCCTCCGGTCAGGGTGCTCAGCCCGCCGTAGAAGCTGTGGAAGAGCAACTCCTGGGATGCATCGCGGATGTCGCGATAACCATCGAGCTGGGCCTCGATGACGCTGGAGAATACCTCTTGCCAGGCAAGCAGGGGGTTGTTGGGGGATGCCGGGCGGCGATTGGTGCGGGTCAGGGCCGCGCTTCCCGCCAGCCACCAGAGGGCTGGATTGAGGCTGCTCCAGACGATCTGCTGCTGGTGAAATGGGTGGCTCTTGCGCAGGGATTCGGCGAGTGGTTCGTTGATCGCCCTGCGCATCCAGGGCCGCACGAACCAGTCGTAAAGCGTGCTGTTGAGTCCGGAGACGCGGTCGACCAGGGCGAATTCACGCTCGTCGCTTCGGCCATCTTCATCGTGGGCGAGAATATCGGCGATACGCCGGGACTCGAAATGTACCTGATACGCCTGGTCACCACTGGGGGATGCCGGTAGATCGTCGATCATCAACTCGTACAGGCCAGGCGACAGCAGGGCGATGGCATCGATGGCGCCGAGCAGCTGCCGGTGTTCGCGCCGGGCGACCTTGCCGGAGACGAAGATGCCCAGGTGGCCGATGCTGGCATGCTGCAGGTAGACGATGGTGCGCCCGGCGCTACGCAGTGCCAGGTCGCTGGGGTAGACGTCAGCTATCCAGTTCAGCGCCTGTTGCGGCGGGGTGATGTTGTCGCCATACGAGCAGAACACTACCACGGGGGCCTCGATGCGTTTCAGGTCGATGCTGCTCCTGCCCCCGGAACCGCCGGTCAGGCGGTTGCCGATGAACAGATCGTCGACGATCACTTCGATCTCCTCGCTGTTGAGTAGGGTAGGGCTGCCCCACCAGCGTTCGAAATCGAGAAAGCGCGAGGTCTCGGTGTCGACGTCGCGGAACAGGTTGTAGTACTTGCTCCAGTAAGTGTTGGCCGGGTTCAGGCTCTCGAAGTTGCTGACCAGCCAGGTGCCGTCGAAGCGGCCGTTGCCCAGGTCGCTGCCCAGGCGGGTCATCCAGGCGCCGCCGAGCAGGCCGCCGGCATAGCGCATCGGGTTGCGCCCGTTGACGCCGGCCCAGTAGGACAGCGGCGCACCGTTGACGATCACCAGGCCCGGCAGTTCCGGACGTGCCGCCGCCAGGCCCATCAGCGCCCAGCCGGCCTGGCAGTTGCCGATCACCACCGGCTTGCCGGCCTCGGGATGGCGCGCGCTGACCGTTTCGATATAGCGGGCTTCGGCCTCGGCGATGTCGAGCAGGGTCTGGCCGGGCGCGGGGGCATGGCTGAAGGCGATGAAATAGGTCGGATGCCCGGCGCGCAGGCTTTCGCCAATTTCGGAGTCTTGCTTGAAGCCGCCGATGCCGGCGCCATGACCGCCGCGCGGATCGATGACGATGACCGGCTGACGCGTGGCATCGCTTGGCTGGTCAGCCGTTGGAAGGATGCGCAGCAGGGAATAGTTGACCGGATGAGGCAGGTCGTGGCCGTCGATCAGCACCTCGTAGGGAAACTTGAGCAGCAGGGGATAGCCGGCGCGCTCGTGGGCCAGGGTATTGTCGCCACGCTGGCGCAGTGCATCCCAGAACAGCAGGCCGCGTTGCCCGCAGTCGACCAGGTATTCCCAGCAGTCTCCCGGGCTGGGGGCACGCAGGCGACCTTCGTTGAGGGGCGCGAGCAGGGCCGCATGGCGTTGGCCGAAGGCATCGAGCATAAGCTTGCCGTGCAACTGCTGCAGACGGCTGAGGTGTTCGAACAGATTATGGAATGAGGAAAAGCTGTCTTCTCGCTTCGCAAAAAAACTTTCCTGGCTCATGAGCATTTCCTATCTCGGTGGCGTGCTAAAGGCCTGCGCTCAATCCTCCCCTTGGAGAGGCTGCATGGCGTTAAGGCTAGGTTTATAGCGAATCGCTGCGGCTTGGGCAAAATTTTTTTGCAGTGCAAAAAAGCTCTTGCGATCTTTTTTGTGCGGTGCAATATTATGCTGGCGCGGCAGCTCCATCATGGATGGCTTTCGCGTGTCAGGCCGTAGGTGGCCTTCCCCATTGCCAGGAGATCCGACCATGTCTTTTTTTGATTCGGAAAAACTGCAAAGCGCACAGAAAGCCAACCTTGACCTGCTGCAGCAGATCAGTGGCAAGGTATTCGAGAGCGTCGAGCAGCTCAGTCAGTTGCAATTCAAGGCGCTACGCGCTTCCAGTGGCGAGCAGTTCGACAGCTTGCGCAAGCTGCTGTCAGTGCGTGACCCGCAGGCCTTCGCCGAGTTGCAGGCGTCCTTCGCTCAGCCGGCAGCCCAGGCGGAGCGCCTGCTGGAGTTCAATCGCGAGGTGTACGATCTGGTCTCCAGCACGCAGGCGGATATCGCCAAGCTTGCCGAGCGCCAGGTCGAGGCGGGCACCAAGCAGGTGCGGGAACTGGTGGACGTTATCGCCAAAAACGCCCCGGCGGGTGCGGAACCGGCGGTAGCCGTGCTCAAGTCGGCACTGGAAAGCGCCGGCAGTGTCTATGAAAGCGCGCAGAAAGCCGCCAAGCAGGCAGCCGAGATCGCTGAGAACGGCATCGCTGCCGCCGCTTCCGCGGCCGGTCAGGCCACTCGTGAAGCCGGCAAGGCTGCGGGCGGGCGCAAGTAAGGCAGGGCGGCCGTGTCACGGACGGTGATGAGTTTCATTGCTCATCACCGTCTTTTTTCGTCTGCCTGAAATTGCCGGGTGGGATGCCGCCGAACATACCGAATAGGTTCTGGGTGCCCAAGTAGAGCTTCTTCGACTGTTCTACGTACTGGCTCATCATCTCCTGCATGACGGGCACCTGCTTGTGCATAAAGTCGCTCCAGGCCTGTGAGGATTGCACCCCGGTCTGGGTCTGGATTTCGATCACAGTCTGGATGCTCTTTTCCAGATAGTTGCCGAGCATGCCCTGGAATGGGCCATAGAAACGGATGATGCCCTTGAGCATATCGCTGGAGAAGAGCGGCTCGCCGTCGCTTTCCGCTTCCTGAATGATCTGCAGCAGGATGCTGCGAGTCAGATCCTCGCCAGTCTTGGCGTCGACCACCTGGAACGGTACTTCGTCGATGACCAACTGGCGGATGTCGGGGAGGGTGACGTGGGTGCTGGTATGGGTGTCGTACAAACGGCGGTTGGCGTATTTCTTGATCAGGCGTGGGGCTCTGTGGCCGTCATCGGACATGTGTAGCGTCTCATTATGAGTCGGAGTGTCTGTGGCAGGTATTATCTCAGGCCTCTCCCGGTGTAGATATATTGTTAATGCGGGGATAATTGGTTGTTTTAGTTTTTCGGATATAAGGCCGTAAGATATTCGCAGATACTTACTTGGGGCTGGCATCTACCGCCAGCAGAATCACTTCGCGCTGTATCAGTCGAGATGGCGTCTGAACCATATGCGGATCGTGATGATCCGCGCCATTTCCGACGTAATGGGTATCTACCGATTGTGAGCTCTTCAACTTATACCACCACTTCGTTCACTGTGAGTCGTTCACTGCGTTGCTTTCCGTCAGTCCTGCTGGTTCTAGTGCTGGCCGGGTGTGCAGGGGTCAAGGTCACGGCGGTCAGCAACAATGATTACCTGGCCCAGCGCCGCGGTGATGTGTTGACCACCGGCAACCTCAGTGCTTCGGCGGTTGCTGCCCTGCAGGTCGTGGGCAGTGATGAGAAGCGCTGCCTTGCTGACCTGCCGGCCTGCCGCGAGGCGCTGGACAGCACAACGGGGTTGCGTGACGAACAGCGGCTTTCCACGCTGGCCGAGCTGTGGCTGAAGGAAGCCCAGGACGGCGGCAAGGTGATGGCGGCGGAGGCCCGCACCGATGCCTACCTGGAGAGTGCCCGGTATGCCTACGCCTACCTCTTCCTGACCACCCGCACACCGAGCCAGCGCGCCCTGGAAGACCGGCAGACGCAGGTGCGCGACTACTACAACTTTTCGGTGCAGCAGGCGCTCGTCGAGGTCTTCGATCGCTACCGTGGACGGCCACCATCACCCGAGGACACTCAGGGTAATTTCCGCCTCAAGACCGGGCGCTGGACGATCGGCGGGCGCATGACCGATGTGAGGCTGGCCGATGACCGCCTGTTGCCGAAGGAGCTGATTCCGGCTGCGTCCCTGTCCTTTGGCGGGTTGCGCAACCAGTACCGTCGGGATGGACTGGGTGCCGAGTTGGTAGCGGTGACGGCCAAGCGCGTGGTGAGCAAGGGGAGCGATGAAATACCCTGGAGCGAAACCCCCTTCCCGGCGATTACTGCCGTGGCGCGCTTTCCCGGGGAGACCCTGGAGCAGGTGTTGTCCACCTATCAGGTGGAAGTGATCGGTTATGACCCCTACCGGCAGGATTCGGTGGACATGGCAGGTGTGCAGGCGCCCCTGGCGGCCAACTTCACGTCGGGCTATGGCCTGTGGCTGGCGCGTTCCGGGTTTGCCCGGCAGTCCCTGCTGACTCTGGTCGGACGCGGCGAAGTGTTGGAACGCCCCCATGTCTACCTGCTGCAGCCGTTCGATCCCGACCGGCGCATCGTGGTCATGCTGCATGGCCTGGCCAGCAGCCCGGAGGCCTGGATCAACGTGGCCAATGAAGTGCTGGGCGACGAGGAACTGCGCCGCAATTACCAGATCTGGCAGGTCTACTACCCGACCAACCTGCCGCTGGCCGTCAACAATCAGGCCATCCGCGAGGCCATCGAGCAGACCTTGGCGAATTTCGATCCGCAAGGCACGGCCAAGGCCAGCCACGATATGGTGCTGGTCGGGCACAGCATGGGGGGCGTGTTGTCACGGCTGATGCTGTCCTCATCGGGTGACCAGTTGTGGGATGCCATGCTGGGAAGTTACGGGATGCAAGGCGCGCGCCTGGAAAAAGCCCGGGCGAAGCTCGGGCCCTACCTGTATTTCGAGCCATTGCCTCAGGTGAGCCGGGCCGTATTCGCTGCGGCGCCACACCGGGGTACCCCGTTTGCCGAAAATCGCGTGTCGCGCTGGGCCGCAGGGCTGGTGAAGATGCCGGTGTCGATGTTGAACCGTTTCAAGGAGGTTGCCCAAGTGCTGGTTGACCCCAATGCGGCGGCACCGGTCGCGTTGGTGCGCCCCCTCAACAGCATCGACAACCTGAGCAACCAGGACCCCTTCGTCAAGGCCGCAGCCGACCTGCCCATTTCGCCACGAGTGCACTATCACTCGATCATCGGCAACTACACGCCAGACCTCGAGGTCCTGCTGTCCAGTGACGGCGTGGTGCCGTACGCCAGCTCGCACCTGGCTGGCGCCGACTCGGAGCTGGTCGTGCCATCGTGGCACAGCGTGCAGGAAACACCGCAGGCGATCATCGAAATTCGCCGCGTGCTGCATGAACACCTCACCGGCCTGGCCAGCCCCAAGGTGGCTACGGTACGAGCGCCATGAACGGGCTGTTGGGTCTTCTCCTGCGCAGTGTCCTCGCGCTGTCGTTTTTTCTGATCATGGCCTGGGGCGTGCTGGCGCTGTTCTACCAGACTGGAGGGCTGGCAACCTGGGTGCTGATTGCGGGCTGGTGCCTGCTTGGCTGCATTCTGCAGGTTCTGCTGTGGCGCGGGCGTCCCATACTGGCGCTTGTCGGTCAGGTGCTTGTCTTCGCCGCGTTGCTGGTCTGGTGGACAAGCCTGGAACCGTCAAACCAGCGTATCTGGGCTGGTGATGTCGCGCAGATGACCCAGGGCGAGCTCGTGGGCAATCAGCTCATCCTGCACAATGTGCGCAACTTCAACTGGCGCAGCGATGATGACTATGACGTTGCCTGGGAAACACGTCGCTACGATCTCGACCAGCTCGCCTCGGTCGACCTGATCACCTCCTATTGGGGCATGCCGGCCATCGCCCATGTTCTGGTTTCTTTCGGCTTCACGGATGGGCGTTTTCTGACGTTCACCGTTGAGGTGCGCAAGGAGCAAGGCGAGGCCTATTCGGAGATTGGTGGTTTCTTCAAGCAGTTCGAGTTGAGCATCGTCGCCACTGACGAGCGTGATGCCTTGCGCGTGCGCACCAACGTGCGCGGCGAAGACAGCTATCTCTATCGTATTGCTATGCCCGACGAGGCGATGCGTGCGTTGCTGCTCTCCTATGTGCAGCAGGCCAACGCCCTGGTCGATCAGCCGCGTTTCTACAACACCATTACGGCCAACTGCACCACCATCGTTTTCGACATGCTGCAGACGATCATTGGCGGACTGCCGGTCGATTACCGTTTGCTGCTGACAGGCTACCTGCCGGCCTATGTCATGTCGGTCGGTGGCCTGCAGGGTGGCTACAGCCTCGATACGTTGCGTCAGCACGGGCGCTTTACCGAACGGGCACGGATGGCCAACGATGCGAGCGATTTTTCCAGGCAGATCCGGCGCGGAGTGCCCGGCTGGGTGTCTCCCACCGATACCAGCCACAATGATGAAGGCAGAGACTGATGCGAGAACTTGAAGTGATGATTGGCCTGATCGGCCTGGGATTCCTGCTCCTGATGGTCGGCTACAGCCGGCGGGAACGGGACAGTGGTGTGCTGGTGATGGCCACAGGGATAGTGGTGATGTTGGCTACCATTGGTTACAAAATCTACATTGAGCTGAGGTAATGAACCATCCTGCACTCGTTGTTTGTTAGTTTTTGCAGCAGAGCGCCCGTTCCGTGAGCTTAAGTCGGGGCGGAGGCTCTCGATGGGGTATTGGTGAGCTAGTTTTGAATTTCGATAAAGTAGCCTGATGACTTTACCAATGGGTGATGTCGCTTGGGTTGCCACAACTATGTCGAACCGTCTACCGTCCCCGAATGAAGTGAATCCCTCACCCAGGCCACCCGGCCCCGCGAAGAGGTCCACCACCTGAATGGCGTGGTCGAGCTCACCTGTAGGGTCTGTGGGCGTACTATCGAAAAGATTCTTTTGGCCTTGAGTCATGGACATAGTCAGTAAGGAAGTCAGGTCTCGCATGATGGCGGGCATTCGGGGCAGCAACACGTCACCAGAAATGAAGGTCCGACGCCTGCTGCATCGGCATGGTTTCAGGTATCGCCTGCACCAGAAGGATCTTCCTGGAAAGCCTGATTTGGTGCTTTCTCGCTATCGTGTCTGCATTTTTGTTCACGGTTGCTTTTGGCACAGACACCCCGGATGTCGCTACGCTACTAGCCCCAAGACCCGGTTGGACTTCTGGCAGAGAAAATTTGACCAGAACGTCGCCCGAGATACCAGGAACAAGGCTGTGTTACTGGCATCGGGGTGGCGGGTGATACAGCTGTGGGAATGTGGGATACGTGCACCTGATGCCGAGATAATCTGGGTCTTGGATGCAATCCGTAATTCTAATCAAAAAACGGTCTCTTGGCCTGACCTCTCGACGGAACTTGCTCCATATCGCGGCGTGGTGACGTCATCCACACCGCATAGCCAGAGCCCGGCCCACATTCACCAGGTCAAGCTAGATCAACCGATTTCCGTTTTTGGGGTGCAGCGCGACTTGATCCACGTCCCGATATGGGAGCCAGAGCCCAGCGGGCACACCATCGAGAAAGACCACACCGCCTAAAGAATCGTAAGCCCAGGCTTATGTGTGTATTCCAGTGATGCTGACACCCAGCTCCAGCGATTGCGCCCTCGCACTGAGCCAATCGAACTCTCAACGCACCAGATGGCGCGCTAGCCTGCGGGGCGTACCTGAAACTCCGGGGCGGCTCTTCCTTTCAGGTGCAGATCCATCCAGCGCAGCAGGTAGTGAATGCTGAGACCACGGTGGCGCGCGTCATTACTTCCTCTAATAACGTGCCCCGCACCCTCGAATTGAATCAGTGCAGTGGGCACTCTCAGGTGCTTAAGCAACTTGAACATCAACTCGCTGCCTACGGATGAAGGCGTTCGATAGTCTCTGGTTCCACTCATGAAAAGCGTAGGCGTCGAGACGTCGAGCCCATGAGTTATCGGCGACCGAGCCTTATCCTTTTCATCCAGCCAGGGATATTTATCGGGGTCTGCCATGTCAGGCTGATCGCCCAAGAACCAATAGAGCGAATTATCCGCAACGCTACTGATCGAAACGGCAGCGCCGAATCGGTTCGTGTGGGTTATGGCCCAGTCCGTCAGGATCGCGCCTGCTGAACCACCTGCGATGCCGATTTTTTCTGCATCGATCTCATGGTGGGCAAGCACGTAATCCACGCCCGCCATCGTGTCATCATACTCAGGCCCTGGCCATTCTCCGGCGAGGCTGCCGGCAAAAACTTGGCCGTATGACATGCTGCCTCGCGGGTTCACATACAAGACGAAATAGCCAGCAGCAGCCATGGCCTGGATATCTCCGTCAAAAGCGCTGCTCCACCAGCTATATGGCCCGCCGTGCGCCCATACGATCAGGGGATACCTCTGCGAGGCAGTGAGCATCGGTGGCTGATGCAAGTAGCCATGAATTGTTTCGCCGCCTGGGCCTTCGTATGTGATTTCTTCAGGGGCAGTGAGCAGCAATTCATCTCGAATATGCCGATTGATCTCGGATATCTGCATGCCGGTACCATCAGCAACCTCATAAAGCTCAGGCGGGCTTACGAAGCTAGAGGCGACAGCAATCAGCCGATTGCTTTCCTGAGCTAGATGAAAACTCTGTACCACGTGGCGGCCAATCCATAGTGGCCGAACCTTCTGGGTCAGGATGTCCAACTCGATCAGATTGGCGTTGCCCGCGTCGCTTTTGATACTGATCAGTCGGCGATCATCCCGCCACATCAATCCATCACCGCCCACCTCACGGTCATAGCCCACGGTTATGTTGGTAGTTTCGCCAGTAACCATATCCATCACGAAAACATCATCTTGGGCGAAGTCCGACGGGGCTTCTGGATTGCCCATTGAAAAGGCGACCTTCGAACCGTTGGGGCTGAGGTAAAGCTGCGGAGCCGCTTCCATGTCTGTGCTGGTTCCCGGCACCTTGAAAGGCCTAACCACGCTCTGCTGGCCATCAATTAGGGCAACACTGCGCAAAGTAGACGTGCCTGCGCCGTAATAGGCTTCCATCGTATCGTTCGTGGTGAACAGGATAGAGCGGCTATCGACAGACCAGAATGCCAACGTGGCTGCTACAGACGCCTGCGTCAGCTGTCTTGGGGTCTGCGTGCCACAGTGAGAGTCGACCGCCACCACCCAAATTTGGGGCAAAGAGGCAGTACCGCCCCCTACTTCTTCAGATCGGAAATCGGCCCGTGTGATTATCCTGACCCCAGGCGGCGGCACGGGCGCCTGAGCGATGGCTACAGCCGAGGTGAAGGCAATGTTTTGACCATCAGGTGACCATCGATAGTCGTTAACGCCGTTCTCCAGATCGGTCAGTGAACAGACCAGGCCTCGTGTCAAATCCAGGACATGAAGCTGCGTCGCTCCCTCATCGGCTCGAAGGAACGCCAGCTTCGAACCATCAGGCGACCAGGCAGGCATGCTGTCATCATGCTGATCAGGGAAAAGTTTCGAAGCGCGTCGTTCCTTCAGACTCATCTTCCAGAGCGCGCCCTCCCGCTGATCGCCATCACCGTTCAGTTCGGTTACTTGGAAAATTAGTGTTGTCCCGTCGGGAGAAATGGCCAGCTCGCCGAGTTCTTTTACCCTGGCGATATCTTCGGTTTTGAATATCCGTTTTTCTGTGGCTTGTGTTGAAGCCACTAGGTGAGAAGTCGACATCAACCCTGCTATGCATATGGCCAAGCTGGCAAGCTTGGATGTTATCCAGACGTGGGCCATTGAGCACTCCTGGCTTCATGGCTCGCTGGTGAAAGAGCCGCTGGCGTAAAGCCTACCATCACCTGCAACCTGGGTGATCACCGCTATCGATGAGCGATGCCGTCCGCTTAAAAAACGAGGACTTAATGCAGGAGTTCGGAAGGTGGCTTGGCCGAACGTTTACTGGCCTTGCGCTGCATTACGTCAGCATCGGTGCAACCGAGATCGGCATAGACATTTTTGCTGCCTTCCTCAATCAATTGCGGTGACCTACAGGACGTGAGAGCAGACAGTTTAGTGCTTGAGGGATGGGTCAGAATCACCAGCAAAGTGGCTCACAATCACTGGAATGGAGGGACAGAACCATCAGCGCGAGTGGGTCAGAACCCCCGGAATAACGTGTCAGAACCTCAAGCGCCCACACCGTAAATTGACATGTCGCCAGGCATTAAAAGCTGATGCGCTGCACCCCAAATCGCAACGGCGTGCCGCCAAAGTGCTGTTAGCGCAGATCAAGCCTGAAGGGTACGTGGGGAGCAGCCTACTCACTGCGTTCATCCGCGCCTGGCGCGGTCAGCAAGGCATTGCTGGTGATACTGGTCAACGGCACAGATGATCCTATCAATTCCGTAGAGGGCGGAGACGTTGGCTTCTGGGGGATGAGCGAGCGAGGCTAGGTGATTTCAGCGCAGGTGAGCGAGAGCTACTTTGCTCGACTTGCTGGATATACACAGCCTGCACTAGTCCAGCGTATTCCGGCTTCCAGGTGATGCGAGCGAGCCCTAGCCTGAGCTATTCCAGTGGCAGGAGGCTAGGACGGCAAGTGTGGAGCTGGTGCCCATCCACGGTGGTGGTCACAAGGTGCCACAGCCATACTTCCCCGGCCCCAGAGTGCTTGGCCGCAATAGCTCATTCAATAGCCCCGAGCATGTCTGGAGATTTTTCATGCGAGCTATAGATCCCTGCGACTAGGGGCCACTCACAGCAGTCACGTGGCTACGACTGCGGAGCAGGTAGGATCTTGCCTGCTTGCCGTTGCTTCATCTCCGTATACCAATGGCCCCGGGTTGCGGCGGGAAATTCGATTGCTCCCAGAATGCGCCCCTGACCATATCGAGGTGGCTTCTGCGGCTGGCGAATGCTCGCCAAGACGGCGCTCTCTGCGGGGCGTACATGTGATTTCATGCCTGCGCCCAGTCGGCCATCACCGTACACGCTGATCGACGAGATGGACTGGTGCCCCATGATGTAAGCCATGCTTTCTGGGCTTTCTCCGGATGCTTTCAGAATTGATCCCATCTGGTGCCGGAAGCTTTTCAGCGTTGGCTGCTTTTTCCTCTTGGGCCAGAGGCGTCGGCACTCCTTGCGCAGGCAGTCTCTGATGGCGGTATTAGTGCGTGGGCACCCGGCCATCCACTGCGCGGCCCATTCCACCAACTTCAGCGTTCTTGGTTTGTCGATTACCAAGGTGCGGTCAGCGCCACGGTGCAGTTCAGCCGATTTCTTGCCTCCAATGATGTGCACGTGGTTGCCGGAGATAGTGATCGTGCGCATCTCGCATGGGCGTACACCGAGGCAATAAGCGAGCACCAGTGATGCGGCTTCGTCGAGATTGCCGCCTGCGCGCAGGTGCTGGTGCAGCAATTTAAAGTCTTCGAAGGGGACTTTCCGAATCTGCCCCGGCTTGGGCTTTTTCACTATCTGACTGCCTGGTGCCGTGACCGGGTTGACCAGCGCTCTGATGGTGTTTGCTGCCTCGATGTTTCGCCGGGCAAGCTGGTCATTCATTAGGGTGTTCTTGAGGGTGCTGAACGCATTCGGTCGATAGTCCGGTGCACAGGCAAGCAAAGCTGCGCAGATCTGCGCCGAAGATGGATCGTCCTCACCGCAGTGAGACCGATAAAAGTTTTGTGCCCGGGTTTGGTACCGCTGCAAGGTCGTAGGTTGCATCGCTGTCATCTCTCTTCTTGTTGTTTTGATGACAAAGCTAAGCCGCTTCGCGAACGGCGTTGTGTCAGCTCGAACTCCACTGAAACACTCCGCAGCCGCTCCGTTTTTCTCGTTACGTCCGAACTGCCTCAACGCCCCCTTACTCGCGGCGCGAGTAAGGGTTGCGCGCTCTCACTCACGCGACCCGCTTCATCTAAATTCAGCGTGCGCCGTGAGCAAAAGCGCGCGCAAGCGTTTTGTCATCAAAATCGAAGAGCAGCCAGCGCCATGGCGCTGAAAGGACGAGCCGGGGTAGCGCGAAGCGGTGCGTGGCTGGCGTGTCGAAATGGGGCATTCAAAAATGCTAGCCACGCAGTGGCGATTTGGTTATGAAAAAAGTCGCCGAAGTCAGTGTTTTCAAGGGTTGTAGCGATAATATAACCAAAAAAAGGAGTGCCAGTTTTGGCACGCTGAGCGCCATAACTGGCCAGCTCGGTGTCGGTTTGGGCCACTTTCAGCGCCGTATTGGGCACTCAAACTGCCGCTAGCGGCACGACCCCGAGTGTCGCAAAGTCATGGTGCGACATACACGGTGTATCGTTGCGACATGGCCAGCGTGTCGCAGCGTATCTGTGCGACAGTCCACGTGTGTCGCATAGGGGTTCCGCGACACTCACTGAGTGTCGCAGTGCCTCCTGCGATACGCAGGTCATGTCGCATCGGCTATCCCATCGCACTGCTAGTGCAGCTGCCATGGCTCTGGATACTCCATAGTTAGCATTCGATGCAGATAGTCATCCAGCGATTGCGCACCTTTTAAAATGTTGAAGCTGAGGATTACGTAGAAGCTGCCACTTAGCGTGTGCAGCACCCAAAACGGCCCCTCTCGCTCAGCCTGAACGATGGCTGATGTATGAATGTAGGCACCGTCACTGAAACGATCAGCTCTCACATGCCGGTAAGTGATCCCGTAGCCGCTTGATCCGCGAATATAGGCATCAGTCAGGTATCCGGTGACGGGTCTGCTGAAAGGAAGGTCTTCGACCTGCTCCAGCAGCTTCTGCAAGACTGGGTGTGTATACATGGCTATGTCGACAGATCAGTAAATGTGTTGGCTCGATCAGAAAATGCTCGCAACGGCGTCTGCGCTGACCTGGATGCGCGTGCCTGGTCCTAGAAGCAAGTAGGCTGTATTGAGCGTTCTGAAATGGAACTCCTCGTGATGGTGCAGAAGCGACGTTCGGACGAAGTCTCCGACATCCCACCGTCTTTCACTGTCGAAGATAACCGTGTGTGCATAGACCAGAGCAGGTTGTCGTCGGGTCTTTGCCAGTTGTAGGCGCTGGCTTTCAGTGACATCCAGATCAAGCCACCGCCAGTTCCGCACCAAGCAATAGCCGCCATAAACAAAATGCTGCCGTGCATAGGCCATGGCCTCAGTGTCGTTCATGCCACTGCCGCTCATCGGCTCGCCTGCTGAATACAGCAAGTCCGCCATTTCCCTAAGTGTGGCCATGGTCTAAGGCTGTTCGTGCTGAGCGCTGCTATGGTGGTGCTCCTCAAGCTCAATGCTGCACAACAGGGCCGCAAAGTCCGAGTCGAGCAGATGAATGCGCTGAGGGCGGGCATCCACGATGGATTTGATGATCGCGTCGACCCGTTGTGAAACAGGCATCTGGCTTGGCGATTTCGAGCGGTCATGCTGATAAATGATCGTGCTGAGCGAAGCGACGGCTCCACGCAACTGGTGCTCCTGCGCTTCAGCAATTTCAAAACCGTTTTTCGCACTGAATTGGTCGGAGAGCTCTTTGAGCACGGCTTTGCGGTTTCCTGGCTCAGCCTGTTGCGCTCGCCAGTTCAGAATCCGCTTCAGCACCGCAGGTGCTGCCGTTGCAGTTGGCGGTGTCGGCCCTGCCAGCGGTGTGGGCTCACCAAAGAAATGTGCGCGCAACTGATCGAGTCGCATGCGGGCGCCGGGGGAAACCTTGCGCGAGCTAAGGCTTTTCAGCCAGAACTCGAATTCCGACTGCGGCAGGCACAGCATTCGTTTCAGCAGTGGTTCCCCAGGCAGGGCAACGTCATGCTCGGTCGGGCTGTAGCGAGGGGGCTGCAGTTTGGCGGCTTGAGCATGCCAGTTAAGACCCATAGCTTCGCAAATGGGGCGTATCGGCCAGTAACGCTCATTGTCGCTGCTGATCAGACTTGGAATCGACAGTCCCTGGATTTTGATTTTGGTGGCGCGCATCGGATTACTGTCCTCCCGGAGCTGCATGGTTGGGGGAAGTGGCCGGTGGGTGTTGATGCTGTCTGCTGAGGATCTTGTGCATTGTTTGCGTGGCTTCATCAGAGTCCATCCACTTCAGCCATGTCTCGTAGACGTGGGGTTTGGTCTGTTGCAGCCTGGAAATCTTGTTGGCGCTAGCTTCAATGGTTCGGCAAGCATCTCGGAATTGCACGGCATCTGTTCTGCTATCTGAATCCAACTGGTCAAGAATCAGATCGATGAAGTCAGCAGATAGCTGCATTGGTAAGTAGTACAGCGGTGATCCTGAGTCGGGATCCTCTTTAATTAAGAGCTCGTTTTCCCAGATCGAAGCTGCAGCTTTAGCCAGGGTGGTGGGTGCGCTGAACGCGCAGAGCAGTGAGCCAAGTTCGATCTTGGTTTGCTGTGTTTTCTTGTCGATCAAAAACAGGATTTCCGAATTGCTCGATGGTGTCTTGGTGAGGGTATCCATGAATGGCTCCGTGAACCTTTATCCAGATAATCTGTAAATCAGATATCTGTAGATTAGATATACCCTTGCCGGATTGTCAAGCGTGAGGTGTACCCGTTGGAAAAGTCGGTGTATCGGGATGAGAACCTGGTGCTGCTCAGACTGCTAAAGCAGTGTCGAGTGGAAGCTGGTTTGACCCAGGCGCAATTCGCCCAAGCGCTGGAGCGCCCACAGTCGTTTGCTAGCGATATCGAGCGCGGCTTGCGCCGGATTGATCTCGTCCAACTGCGGGATATCTGCCACGCGCTGAACATCGGCCTCGTCGAATTCGTGCAGCGCTTCGAGACCGAGTTAGCGCGTAAGGACGCTTAAGGCTGGAGCAGATTTTCTGCTTTGCTGCGTTCGCATGCTGCCGCGTACAGCGCAGCCGCATCGGAGCACAGCAGCCGTAGTGCCATGATGCAGTCCAGAAGCAAATGGTTTTCCAAGGTGTTCAAGTCACTTGCACTGGAGAGTGCGTGGAGCATGCCGACTGCGGCGTTTTGGCGAAGCTGGGCTTCATCATGCAGTTGGCCGGAGGTGACGTCAGTGCGAACAGTGAACAGGCCATTAAACGCGTCGAGGGCTTGGGGCACTGAGTCGGTGGTGCCCGAAGGGATGTTGGTCTGCGGCATAGGGTGACCTCTAGAGTTTTAGAGAGGCCACCACCTTTCGCTTCCACACGAAGGGTGGCGGCTGCATGCGGGTGTGGAAGACCGAGACTCTAGGAACTCGGCGCGCCGAAGCGCCCCGCATGCAGCCACCATGACACAAGAATCCTCTGGCGCTGTGTTCCTGAAGCCAGGTCTGTCGACCCGCCCAATCACCCTATGCTGCCCGCAGAGGCCCTGCAAGGTGGCACTTTACGGGATATCGGCGAAAAAGGCTCTGACCATGAGTAGCCTTCAAGATGCTGGTAATGCCTAGATTTTGATGGCGGGGGATGTGATGCGGAGGGCGTCATCGGTGATGGCGGATGAAATAGCCCGATGAGCGGTCGTAAGACTGGCGCAGATTTTTTCTAACCGAGTGGTGGTGTGGTGGCAAATCCCTACCCCAATCCTACCCCAAGCCGAATTTCAGGCACAAAAAAGGGCTACGCTTTCACGTAACCCTTTGATTTGTATGGTGCCGGCACCAGGAGTCGAACCCGGGACCTACTGATTACAAGTCAGTTGCTCTACCAGCTGAGCTATACCGGCATTGTGGGGGCGCCATTATATCCATTCGTCAGCCTGAGTAAAGCCACCTTCGAGCCAGGTTTTTCCGGGCTCGGCGATCAGCAGCTTTTTGCTTATGCACAAAGAGAAGGCGCGTGCGACGGTGGCGCACCGGCTCTGTGCATTAGATCACGATTTTTCGCAAGTTATTGTTTTTGCTAGGGCTTCGAAGGCTGTTCGAAAATTGATCAGATGTCTACGAGGCAATTCCCAAGTGGCTTTGCAGCATTTGCCCAGAAAGGATCAACAGAGTTATCCACAGCTTCTGTGTGCAAGTCAGGCGCGCTCGGCCAGTAGCAGCAGGTTGCGCGGGCTCAGTTGGTAATCGCAGAAGGTGCCTAGCTTCACGTGGTAGCCCTGCTCCTGCAGATACAGGGCGCGGTCGAGCAGTAGCCAGAGTTCCAGTGGCCGGCGGAACAGGTTGCGCAGCAGTTCCAGATTGCGCACTTCGGCCAGGCGTTGCCAGCCGCGAGCTTCCAGTGCGTACCAGTCCTGCTCACCAGGCGCAGGCACTTCACGCAGTGCGGCGAGGTCATGACAGAAGCGGGCGAAAGGTTTGCTCAACCAGTCGCTGGGCAGCGATGGCGTTGGCAGGTATTCATCGATGCCGCGTAGCTGGCGTTGCAGCAGATCGAAAGCCAGGCGCCAAGCCATCGACTGATTGCGCTGTCGGCGTACGCGGGCGCCGGCGGTGACGGTCTCGCTCAATGGCAGGCCGAGATCGTCGCGTGAAAGCCGCAATGCGGACGCTTGTGCGGCAGTCGAGAGCGCTTGGTACTGCAGGCCGGCGATGCGGTTGTAGCAGCAGGGCGCCACCGCCAGTTGCGGGCATCCGTTGCGGCTGGCCAGTTGCAGCAGGCGGACGTGCAGGTCACCACAGGCGTGCAAAGCCACCGGGGTATGTTCTTTCGTCAGGCGCTCGTCGCAATCATCGGCAAGCACATCCTGCTGTAGGTGTGCGGCAGCCAGTCCCAGGCGTTTGCTCAGTGCGCTACCGGACTCGATCAGTGCCGGGTCGTACTCCAGGCAGGTCAGGTGCTGGTCATCCTGAGTCAGCCAGCGACCGAGGTGGCCCTTGCCGGAACACCAGTCGAGCCAGTGCGCGGGGCGCTGGCGAAACTGCAGGTGGCTGGCAAAGGCCTGGATCTGCGCCAGCTTCCTGCCGGGTACATCGACGCTGAAGGTGTGCGCACGCGGGGGACTGTCCTGGCTTGGAATCTCGCCCAGCTGGCTAAGCGCTTGCGCTCGGTGGGCCAGCTCAGGAAAGGGCGCTGGTGCAGAGAGTGTGAAGGGGCTGTTGTCGCTGGCCTCAGCCTGCTCCAGGGAGCGGCTGCGCAGCCAGGTAGCGAGCTCCGCCAGCTCCGTTTCCCAAGGCAGTTGCAGGTGATGAAACGGCCGAGGTCGCCAGAACGCCTGATGCTGCAGAAGAAAACTGTCCAGGGCCTGGAAGCGAGCGAGCAGATCGCCAGAGGTAAGGATGGGCTCGGACATGGTGCGTATGCGTCTGGTTGAGCCGGGCGGCCCACATCAAGAGGGCTGCCCGGTTGGCTTAGCGACCCTGGCAGGCGTCGACGCGTAGCCAGCGTTCGAGCAGGCGGAAGGCCTGTACCAGCACGAAGGTTATCGCCAGATAGAACATTGCAGCGGCGAAGAAGATCTCCACTGGCAAATAGGTGCGAGCGATGATGGTCCGAGCCATACCGGTCAGTTCCAGCAGTGTCACCGTGCTGGCAAGGGCGCTGGCCTTGAGCATCAGGATCACTTCGTTGCTGTACGCCGGCAGGCCGATGCGAGCCGCGCGTGGCAGGATGATGTAAAGCATCGCCTGCGGTCGCGACATGCCCAGCGCCCGTGCCGCTTCGATCTCGCCGGGTGGCACGGCCTGAATGGCGCCGCGCAGGATCTCGGCAATATAGGCGGCGGTGTGCAGCGTCATGGTCAATACCGCGCACCAGTACGGGTCGCGCAGGTAGGGCCAGAGTGGGCCCTGGCGGACGGCATCGAACTGGGCCAGGCCGTAATAGATCAGGAACAACTGCACCAGCAGCGGCGTGCCGCGGAAGAAGAAAATGTAGCCATAGGGCAGGGCGCGCACGTACCAGTGCTTGGATGCGCGGGCGATGCCCATCGGCAGGGCGAGGATCAGGCCGGCGACGACCGCGATGGCCACCAGCTCCAGGGTCAGCAGTGCGCCTTGCGACAGACGCGGCAGCCATTTGATGATCACCGCCCAGTTCAGGTTGGAGAGGCTCGTCCAGAGCGCCAGTGCGATGAGCACGCCTGCTGCGAGCCAGGCGATGATGGCAGCGTTCTTTCTCATGAGGCGCTCCGCACGAAGCCACGGCTGGCGCGCTTCTCGAGGAAATGCAGGCCGATCATGGCGAGAACGGTCAGGCCCAGATAAATGAAGGCTGCGACCATATAAAAAGTGAAGGGCTCCTTGCTGGCGGTCACGGCGATCTGCGAGCGGCGCATGATCTCTTCCAGGCCAATCACCGACACCAGGGCGGTGTCCTTCATCAGAATCATGAACAGGTTGCCCAGGCCGGGCAGGGCGATGCGCCACATCTGCGGCAGAATCAGCTTCCAGAGGATACGTGTCTTGGACATGCCGAGTGCCTGGCCGGCTTCGCGGTGGCCCTTGGGGATCGCCAGGATGGCGCCGCGGAACACTTCGGTGGCGTAGGCACCGAAACACAGGCCGAGGGCAATGGTGCCCGCGGCGAAGGCCGAAAGCTCGAGGCTCTCGACGCCAAGCAGGTCGGCCAGGCTGCGCATCAGGCCAACCGTGCCGAAATAGATCAGCAGCACCCAGAGCAGTTCGGGTACGCCGCGCACGATGGTGGAATAGCTGCCGCCGAGCCACTGCAGCGGCTTGTACGGCGAAGTCTTGGCCAGCGCGCCGAGCAGGCCGAGCACCAGACCTACAGCCAGCGCGGACAGCGCCAGTTTGATGGTCATCAGGGTGCCGGTGGCCAGGGCGGGGCCGAATCCGTGGAGGTCAAAAATCATCGGAGGGCTCGGGCAACTGCGCCGCCCAATGGGCGGCGCGGTGCCTTCAGGTCATCAGTAGATGCTGAACGGGAAGTACTTGTCGTTGATCTGCTTGTAGGTGCCGTCTTCGACGATGGCTTGCAGAGCGGCGTTCAGCTTCTCGCGCAGCGGATCGCCCTTGCGTACGGCGATACCGATCTTGTCGTTGTCGAATACTGGGTCGCCCTTGAATTCGAAGTCCTTGCCGGCGTCGCTCTTGAGCCATTCCCAGTTGACGAAGGTGTCGGCCAGCACGCCGTCGAGGCGGCCGGAGGCCAGGTCGAGGTAGGCGTTTTCCTGGGTGTCGTACAGCTTGATGTCGACCACCTTGCCCAGGTTGTCTTCCAGCCAGGTACCGGCGATGGTCGCGCGCTGGGCGCCGATCACCTTGCCCTTGAGGCTGGCTTCGTCCGTCTTGAAATCGGCCGACTTGGGCGCGATGAACTGCAGTTTGTTGGTGTAGTAGGGCTCGGTGAAGTCCACCGCCGCCTTGCGCTCCTCGGTGATCGACATCGAAGCGATCAGGAAGTCGAATTTCTTGGCGTTCAGGGCCGGGATGATGCCATCCCAGTCAGAGGTGACCACTTCGCACTCGGCCTGCATCTTGGCGCACAGCGCCTGGCCGATTTCCACGTCGAAGCCGGTGACCTTGCCACTGGCGTCGATCAGGTTGAAGGGTGGGTAGGCGCCTTCGGTGCCGAGTTTCAGTTTGTCAGCTGCGACAGCGCTGGTGCCGAAAGCCAGGGTAGCGGCTGCGGCCAGCAGGATCTTCTTATAGTTCTGCATGCATGTTGCTCCGTGTTAGCGATTGCTGGACATGAATTGTTTACAGCGTGCCGAGTTGGGGTTGTCAAATACCTGGGCGGGTGGCCCCTGTTCCTCGACCAGGCCCTGGTGGAGAAACACCACCTCGCTGGAAACCTGGCGAGCGAAACCCATTTCATGGGTCACCAGCAGCATGGTGCGACCCTCGTCGGCAAGCGCGCGAATCACATTAAGCACTTCTTGTACCATCTCCGGGTCGAGCGCCGAAGTGGGCTCGTCGAACAGGATCACCTTCGGCTGCATGGCCAGGGTGCGGGCAATGGCCGCGCGCTGCTGCTGGCCGCCGGAAAGCTGGTTGGGGTAGACGTGACGTTTGTCGGCGATGCCGACCTTGGCCAGCAGCGCTTCGGCCACCTCGATGGCCTCGGCCTTGCTCTGGCCGAGTACGCGACGCGGCGCCTCGATGATGTTGTCGAGCACGCTCATGTGCGGCCACAGGTTGAAATTCTGGAAGACGAAACCGATCTCGCTGCGCAGGCGGTTGATCTGCCTGTTGTCGGCAGCAACCAGATCGCCATTCTTCGCGGCCTTGAGCTTGAGCTCCTCGCCAGCGACGAAAATCTGACCCTTGTGCGGGTTTTCCAGCAGATTGATGCAGCGCAGGAAGGTGGACTTGCCGGAGCCGGAAGAGCCGAGAATGGAGATGACGTCGCCGTCTTTGGCCGTCAGGGAAATACCCTTGAGCACTTCGAGATCGCCGTAGCGTTTGTGCAGGTTGCGGATTTCCAGCGCGGGCGTCGCCTCGGCCATGGGGTGGGGTCCTCTTCTTCTTCGAATGCGCTCCGGCGTACGGCGGGCCGTCCTGGCTGGCGGCCAAGCTAGCATAGCGTTTCCGTGACCGCCAAGCCGTTTGCCGGGCGATAGAGGGTCGCTGGGTCGCAGGTGTCGCCTGGTTACAGTTGCTTGTCGCGCAGGCGAAATAATGGCACGAAGAAAGTGCCACGACCACGCCTACATCGACCACTCATTCGATAGCGACTCAGCTTGCTTTAGCACCAGCTCCACTGCATCTGCTTGCTGGTCTGGTGGGTACTTCCACCGCTGCAAACAGCGGCGTACCAGAATGCGTAGCTTCGCTCTCACGCTCTCGCGAACTTGCCAGTCGATGGTCGTACTGGCGCGCAGCTTCTCGGTGAGCTCCATGGCGATTTTCTTGAGTGTCTCGTCGCCAAGCTCACGCACCGCGCTTTCGTTGTTGGCCAAGGCATCGTAGAAGGCGATTTCATCCTGCCCAAGACCCAGTGATGCTTCCCGTTCCAAGGCAGCCTGGAACTCCTTGGCCATCTGGATCAATTCTTCGATCACCTGCGCCGTCTCGATGGCACGGTTGTGATACTTGCGCAACGCCTCCAGCAAACGGTCGCCGTACTTCTTCTCCTGAACCACGTTATTTCTAGCGCGCGCCTTGATCTCGTCACGCAGAAGCTTCTCCAGCAGCTCCACAGCCAGGTTGCGGCTCTCCATCTGCCGCACATCCTCGAGGAACTCGTCCGACAGCAGCCCGATGTTTGGCTTGTCCAAACCGGCCAGGGCAAAAATATCGGCCACACCGTCAGAAATGATGGCGTTGTCCAGGATCTGTTTAAGCGCGCTGTTCTTCTCCGCATCGCTGCGTTTCTTGTCCACGGAGGTGAACTTGCTGATAGCGGTCTTGATGGCAGAGAAGAAGGCAATTTCCTTACGTAGTGGCGCGACTTCATCCAGGGTGCCGCACAACGAATAGGCTTTAGTCACCGCCAACATGGTGTCGAGGAAGCGTGTCTTGCCGTCCTTCAGGCCCAGGATATGGTTAGCCACGGGCACCAGCAGTTCGAGTGGACGGCTTTCAAAGGCGCTGTAGTCGAGGCCGTGCATCATTCCCCGCACGATATCCATTTTCTCCATCAGCACAGCCAGTGCTTCAGCAGGGAATCGTGGGTGGGGTCACCTTTACCTTTAGCATCGCTATAGGTTTTCAGAGCGGCCTTCAGCTCGTTGGCGATACCAATGTAATCAACCACCAGGCCGCCAGGCTTGTTCTTGAACACCCGATTGACTCGGGCGATAGCCTGCATCAGGTTGTGGCCTTTCATCGGCTTGTCGATATACATGGTGTGGCAGCATGGCGCATCGAACCCCGTCAGCCACATGTCACGCACGATTACCAACTTCAACGGGTCTTTCGCGTCTTTGAAGCGTGATTCCAGCCGCTTTTTCACCTGCTTGC
>NZ_JAOCLK010000047.1:0-34104 GCF_029845265.1 Ectopseudomonas oleovorans | reverse complement strand
TTCGCTGATGTCTTCGCCGATGCGCTTGAGCTGGCAGCCGCAGGCACACTGGGTGCTGTCCGGCTCGTGAAGTATCAGCGTGCGCGGCAGTTCGGCCGGCAGAGGCGCTCGCTTGGGCTGCTGCCGTAGCTCGCGCTTGGCGGACTCTGGTCGGGCCGCCTCAAGCTCTGCCTCGATGGCGGCGATGTCGGCATCGATCATCTCGTCGAGCAGATTGAGCTGGTCGGCATTGAGCTGCTCGCTGCGGCGGGCGAAGCGGTGGCGCCGCAGCACGGCGAGTTCGTGGTTCAACCGCTGGTTGAGCGTTTCCAGGTGATCGACGCGCTGACTCAACTGCGCGGCCAGTTGGCGCAGTTGCTCGGGTGTTAGCTGATCGAAAGCGGCAGGGTTCATGGCGCCGAGTGTGCGGATTTCTGGCCCCCTCGGCGATAGGCCATTGGCCTAATTGCACGTCGGCTACAGGAGCCTGATCTCGGCATCGGGCCCAAGACGCTGCCAGGGCAGGCCGATCACCAGGGCCTGCAACTGCTCGGGGTTGAGTTCCACTTGCTGTCCCTGCCAATTGCCCGACCAGACGAAGCGCCCTCGATTGAGCCTGCGAGCGGCCAGCCAGATGCCGAAGCCATCGTGCACCAGCACCTTCATCCGATTGGCGCGCTTGTTGGTGAACAGGTAGGCACAGTGCGGCTGCGCCGCACCGAACACTTGAACCACCCGGGCCAACGCGGTTTCAGTGCCGGCGCGCATGTCCAGCGGCTCGGTGGCGAGCCAGATGAGCTCGATGCGGATCACTTCAGCAGCTCGCGCAGGAAGCGGGCGCAGCCTTCAGGGTCGTTGCCCGGCCACTGCACCGACAGTTTGCCGGTCCGATGGGGAATGGCGATCTGGATGGCCCTGTCGGCCGCACTCGGGGTAGCCGGCCCGCTCGGGACGAGAGGAATTGGACTCAACAACCACCGACTTCAGTCGGTGGTTGTTGAGTTCGAATGACGCAGCTCCTGCGGACCATTAAACGAAGCCCACCCGCCAGGACAAATACGTATCATGAGGCAGCGGGTAGCTTGGTAAGCTCGCTCTCAGATAACTCTTGTCAATGTGGCCGTCATGGAAGAAAGCGCGCAACAGCGTTCAGAACGCTATGTATCTGCCCGCAGCCAGCACCCCGCGTGGCTTTTGCTTGCCTCGCGGCGTGCTCCGCTCGTATTGGGCTGCCTGCGCACTCTGTTCGAGCGGGCGCATGATGGGATCCCCATGGAGGATGCGCTGCAAGCGCTGTCCGAAATGCTGGCTGCTTATGCCAGCCAGGAGCTTTACGAAATCGACCCAGATGCAACGCATCTCCAAGCAGGTCGTGAACTTCGTGAATGGATCAAGCGGCGCCTCGTCGTAGAGCGAGAGGGCCGTATCTATGCAACCGACGCGTTGGAGTCCGCCATCCAGTTCGTCGATTCGTTGGATAGTCGGATCATGACCTCCACGGCATCTCGCCTTTCGGTGGTTCAGCGCGAGATCGAAAACCTGGAAACGGGGCTGAACCCCAGCCCAACTGGCCGTATTGCCAGCCTGCGCCGCCGAATCCAGGATTTGGAGCACGAGCTAGCGCAGGTAGAAGGTGGCCACGTCATCGTGCTGGATGAAGCGCAGGCGATAGAGGGCATACGCGAGGTGTATAGCCTGGCCACCAGCCTACGCGCGGACTTTCGACGAGTTGAAGACTCTTGGCGCGAGGCGGATCGCGCCCTTCGACACTCCATCATCAGCGAGCAGTCTCACCGTGGAGAAATCGTCGATCGGTTGTTGGACGGGCAAGATGCCCTACTCAACACGCCGGAAGGGCGTGTCTTTGAAAGCTTCCAGCAGCAACTGAGGCAGTCCGCTGAGCTGGAGGCCATGCGTGAGCGCTTGCGCACCATCCTTCGTCATCCAGCGGTTCCAAAGGCGCTGAATCGTCCCCAGCAACGTGAGCTACGTTGGCTGGCGTTACGCCTGGTTCGGGAGTCGCAGGCTGTGCTCCAAGCGCGCGCCCGAAGCGAGCGCGATGTTCGTGGCTTCATGAAGACGGGGCTGGCCGCCGAGCATCATCGCGTCGGACAGTTACTCAACGACTTCTTCAATCTAGCGCTCAGCGTCGACTGGCAACGCCAGTCAGAACGCCGTAAGCCTGCATGTTTACCACCAGTTGGTGTAGCCATTACCGGTGTCCCAGCAATCGAGCGTCTGCGCTTCAAGACTCTGGATGACGATGATACGGGCGAGCTGGATCTGAGTTTGAAGCCTGCGGGGTTGGAGCAGATTGATAATGACTTCTGGGATGCCTTCGACGGGCTGGATCGTGAAGCGCTGATTCATGACACCCTGGCTGTGCTGGTGGAGCAGGGTCGCCCCGTGAGTCTCGTGGAGCTTGCGTCTTTGCTTCCACCTGTTCACGACCTGGAAACCTTTGCGCTCTGGCTGGCGATGGCGCGCGAGGCAGGTATCGAGGTGCTGACAGAGGAACGTCAGCTCGTGGAGCTGGTGGACGAGGATGAGCAACGCTGGCGCTTCAATCTGCCTTATGTCGGACTCGACCACGAGGCACTCAAAGACATCGATTGGGAGTTGTGAGCATGGCAGGGATCTTCGATCGAATTGCAGGTGCCTCTGGCACCGACGAAACGGAGCTGACGGTGGAGCCCATAGCGTTGGATGACGGCATGGATGATGAACAGTCTCTTATGAGCGCCGCTGTTCAGGTCGATGAGCGCCGGACGCCGCAACGGGTACGTGAGGCCGTACAGGAAATGCTCAAGTACGGGCTGCTGGAAGAAAGTCACAAGCCCAATCTGTATCGCTCGGCGCTTGCCAATATCGAGGCGGTCGACACAATCCTGGAAGCCCTCGACCTGGCCATGGGGGTCGACGAGGTTCGCGGGCTGGTGTTCGTCACCGTTCGTCAGGGCGAGGGGGCCGAGCAGGATGACTGGTCGCACCCCCTTGTGCGCAGGCAAAGGCTGAACCTGGAGCAGTCCCTGCTGATCGCCATTCTGCGCCAGCATTTCATCGCCTACGAACAGGAAAGCGGTACGGGCGCCACTCAGGCACTGGTAGCTGTTGATGAGCTGATTCCGCAATTGCAGGTTTACCTGGGCGAGCTGGGCAGTGAGGCGAAGGAGCGCAATCGCGTCATCACGCTGCTGGATCAGCTCAAGGGGCATGGTTTGGTGTCGGCTCTGGACGCCCATGACCGCGTCATCATCCGCCCCATCATTACCCACTTGGCCAACCCGGAGAACCTGCAGGCACTGGTGGTTTGGCTGCGCGAGCAGGTGGAGGGCGCGACTACCCCGGCTGCCGCTGCTGAGGAGGACGAGGCGTGAAGCAAGCACTGCTCTGGCGTGACAGCGAGACCTTCATTCTCAGCAGCATCGAACTCTATAACTGGGGCGGCTTTCAGGGCTATCACCGTGCCGAGATCGATCCCTCAGGCACCGCCGTGATCGGCCCAACGGGTAGCGGTAAAACGACGCTGGTGGATGCGCTGATGACCTTGCTGTGCGCCAACCCGCGCTACAATCTGGCTTCCACAGGTGGGCATGAAAGCGACCGTGATCTGGTGTCCTATGTGCGCGGGGTTACCGGCCCTGGAGACGGAGGTGTAGAGCAATCTCATATCGCGCGCCAGGGAAAGACGGTCACCGCCATTGCCGCCACGCTCGAGCGTGACGGTGCGCAGGTGCGACTGGGCGCTGTGCTCTGGTTCGAGGGCACCAGCTCTTCGGCGTCCGATCTGAAAAAACTGTGGCTGTTAAGCGAGTCCCCCGAGCAGACGCTGGAGCATTGGCTCAGCCAACATCACGCAGGCGGCATGCGGGCGTTGCGTCAGATGGAGAAGGATGGGACGGGTATCTGGCCTTATCCCAGCAAGAAAGCGTTCCTGGCCAGGCTCAGGGATTACTTCGAAGTCGGTGAAAACGCCTTCACCTTGCTCAACCGCGCTGCCGGCCTGAAGCAGCTCAATAGCATTGATGAGATCTTTCGCGAGTTGGTGCTCGATGACCGCTCCGCTTTCGGGCGGGCTGCCGAGGTCGCTACTAGTTTCGATGATCTAACGGACATTCACCGCGAACTGGAAACCGCTAGAAAGCAGCAGCGCTCACTGCTGCCGGTCGCCGATGGCTGGGAGCGTTACCGAGTCTTGCAAGCCCAGTTGCAGGACAAGCAGGCGCTCGAAGGCATTCTTCCGGTCTGGTTCGCCGAGCAGGGTTATCGCCTGTGGTTGGCCGAAACCAACAGGCTTGAGAAGGCGCAAAAACAGGCCGAACTGAATCAGGAGCAATGCAGGGGACAGTTTGATATCCAGAAGGGCGTGGTCGATCAGCATCGTCAGCGCTACCTGCGAGTAGGCGGTGCAGAGATAGATCTATTGCGCGCGCGCATCGCGGATTGGGTTCGGGAGTTTGATAAACGGCGCCTGAAAGCCGAGCAGTACCAGCGTTTGGCCAAAGGGCTAGGACTCGTGGAGGAGTTATCAGCCGCTGCGCTCGAGGAAAATCAGCAGCAGATCACGGCACGCCTGGAAGTACTGGCCGAGCAAATTACTGAGGCACGGCAAAAGGCGTTCGATACAGGCATTGTCCAGAAAGAACTCGATGGCCGCCTGCAGAGCTTGCAGCAGGAGCGTGCCGAGGTCGAACGACGGCCAGGCTCGAACCTGCCTGGGCATTTTCATGCTTTTCGAGGGGAGCTGGCGCAGATGCTTGGCGTCGATGAATCGGCCCTGCCTTTCGTTGCCGAGCTGGTGCAGGTCAAGCCCGAGGAGCTGGCCTGGCGGGGGGCCATCGAGCGGGCAATCGGCAGCCACCGCCTGCGTATCCTGGTGCCGCAGGGTGCGTCCGAGGCTGCACTGCGTTGGGTGAACCAACGACACAACCGCTTGCATGTGCGCTTGTTGGAGGTCAAGGAACCGTCGTCGCGCCCTGTGTTCTTCGACGATGGTTATACCCGCAAGCTGACCTTCAAGGAGCATCCGTACCGCGAAGCGGTAAAGGCGCTACTGGCGGACAACGACCGACATTGCGTGGAGAGCACGGAGCAATTGCGTTATACCCCGCACGCCATGACGGCTCAGGGGCTGATGTCGGGTAAAGAACGCTTCTTCGACAAGCAGGACCAGAAGCGCCTCGATGAAGACTGGCTGACCGGCTTCGATAACCTCGACCGTCTGGCCTTCCTGACTGAACAAATTCGCGAGGTCAATGAACAGCTCGCGCCTGCCAAGCTGGCCTTGGATGCTGCCCAGGGCGATGTCCGCAAGTTGGAGGATCAAGCTTCGCTGCTGCAGCGCGTCGAAGAACTGCAGTTCGAGGAGATTGATCTGCCGGGCGCCGAGCGTCAGCTGGAGTCGCTGCGTGCTCAGCTGGACACCCTGACACGTCCCGACTCTGACCTCGCCCTTATCAAGGCTGAGCTGGATGAAGCTGAGGCATTGCTGGACTCTCTGGATCGACAGAGGCAACAACTTATCGAGCAGTGCGGTCAGTTGAAAATTCAGTTCGAGCAGGCCGCATCCGCTACCCGTAAGGCTTATCGCGGCGCCGAAAAGGGGCTGAGCGATACGCAACGTGAGTTGGCGCTAGCGCACTTCCCGACCCTGAGTGCTGATGACCTTGGCGATATTGTCGAGCTGGAGCGCAAGCATACGCATGAGCTGCAAGGGCAGCTCAAAACACTCGGCGAAAAACTAGGCGATCAGAAATCCGAGCTTACCAAACGGATGTCCGACGCCCTGAAGGTAGACACCGGGGCGCTTGCAGAAGTTGGGCGAGAGCTGGTGGACGTACCCAAGTATCTGGAGCGTCTACGCGTGCTGACCGAGGAAGCCCTGCCCGAGAAACTCAAGCGCTTCCTGGAATACCTCAATCGTTCTTCGGATGACGGCGTCACCCAGCTACTTAGCTATATCGACCATGAAGTCTCGGTGATCGAGGAGCGTCTGGATGACCTGAACAGTACGATGCAGCGTGTTGACTTTCAGCCCGGGCGCTATCTGCGCTTGGTTGCGACAAAGGTCATCCATGCAAGCCTGCGCACCTTGCAACAGGCTCAGCGCCAACTGAACTCGGCGCGTTTCATCGATGATGAAGGCGAGAGCCATTACAAGGCATTACAGGAGCTCGTTGGTCTGCTCAAAGATGCCTGCGAGCACAGCAGGAATCAGGGCGCCAAAGCGCTTCTGGATCCGCGCTTCCGCCTGGAGTTCGCGGTCTCAGTGATCGATCGAGAAAGCAAGAGTGTCATCGAAACCCGAACAGGCTCTCAGGGCGGTAGTGGTGGCGAGAAAGAGATCATCGCCTCCTATGTGCTGACCGCTTCCCTCAGCTATGCGCTCTGTCCCGACGGCAGCAGCCGGCCGTTGTTCGGCACCATCGTGCTCGACGAGGCGTTCTCGCGCAGCTCCCATGCGGTTGCCGGTCGGATCATTGCGGCGCTGAGGGAATTCGGCTTGCACGCTGTCTTCATCACGCCCAACAAGGAAATGCGCCTGTTGCGCCACCATACGCGTTCGGCAGTCGTCGTTCATCGGCGCGGCGTGGAATCCAGTCTGGTTTCCCTGAGCTGGGAAGCGTTGGATGAGCATCATCAACAGCGCATCAAGGCCATGCATGAAGTCGCCCACTGACATCAGTCGCAGCCTGGCCAGACAATGGCAGCGCTCCAGCGTACGCTTGGAACGCTTGCTCAATCCCGCTAGCTGGTCGCAAAGCCTCAACATCGGCAAGCCTTCGGCACGACTCTTCACTGACAACATCCAGGCGGTGCTCCGGCATGTGGAGAGTTGGCGGAGCGTGAAAGTGGGTAAGGTCGACTGGGAACCCGTCAGCTACCGAGCAGGGCTGGCCCCAATTTCCTTGCCAATGCGCTGGCACTTGCGTAGCCCCTCCGAATGGATTGCCGCGAGCGATGATCCAAGGGTCAGCCAGGAATACGCTCAACTCGAGTATCTGGTCGAGCAGGTAGATAGTTCCTTTCATGCGCTGCTGGTGGCCCAGCGCAGCCTGTGGTTGACGAAGATGCCTGAGGAAGTCGTCGCCACGGCGCAACTCGCCACCCGCTTGTCGCCAGGCTGTGCCCGAGGCCGTCCACTGCGCCTGCTTGCCGAGCACGGAGTAGACACCAAGTTTTTCGAGCGTAACGCCAGCTTGCTGACCTGGCTCCTCGACGAGCGCTTCGAAGGCGCGGCGTCCGAGCAAGGCCTGACGACTTTTCTGGATGCCTTTGAAGAAAGCAGCCACTGGGTTCTGGTCGTTCCCCTTCAGCCTGAGCTGTTGCCCTTCAAGCGGCTCAGACTCACCACTGCGGAACTGGCCGAAACCCCACTTCCCGGTTCGCGATTGCTCGTGGTGGAAAATGAGCAATGCATTTACTTGCTGCCTGAGAGCTTACCGGACACCCTGGCTGTGCTGGGCTCAGGACTCGATTTGCAGTGGCTAGCGTCCGCGCACCTGGTCGGGAAACAGATCGCATACTGGGGCGATATGGATACCTGGGGCTTGCTGATGCTGGCGCGAGCGAGACTCCATCAACCAGCAGTCGAAGCACTATTAATGAAGCAAGAGCTGTTTGAACAGCACTCACCGGTGAGCGCAGTCGTCGAGCCGGCCAAAGCGCGGGAGTCGGCCCCACCTGGTTTGCTGGCTGACGAAGCGGATTTCTATCGGTATCTGCTGGTGCAAGAGCGAGGACGTCTTGAGCAGGAGTACCTGCCAAAGGAACAAGTTGAGCGCGCTATCGAGCAGTGGGCTCGAAAGAGCCTGCAACTGCTGGGTGATCCACTGTAAGTGGCGTGCGCACGCCTTGCCGGTGGACGCACTGATAATCGCTGTCCGTATGAGCCAAGGAGCGACGAGCTAGTACTCCCGGAGTGGCATGTCTTTTACAAGTGAGCAAACTACGTGGCACGGATTCGGCACAAAATTGGCACAGGCCGAAAAGCAGTCAAAAAGGTGCGTTGAGGGCAGTGCTCATTGATGTGCGATGGTTGCACTTGGAGTAGATTCTGGAAGGGGCAGCCAATTCGGTAATCGAATCGGAAAGGTCTTGTGGGAAAACTTGTGAATCAAGGAGATATGGCGCACCAGGCGGGATTCGAACCCAGAGCCACGAAAATGGCCCATTTGAGAGATGCGCAATGCCAGCTTCAGCACGAGTGTATCGCGTCAGTGAGGTCGGTTGATGGATCACAAGAGCCTTACACAGCGAACCCATCTCAAGCAAGTGAGCTCAGGTTCCTAGGGACCGAATGGCCCAACTCTTACGAATTGGCTGTCGGGTACAGGCTGGCACTTTGCCCTGTGTTCACGCTACTGTTTGGGCTATCCACGTTCTGGACCCCATAAGGAGTAGGGTGTGATTCACAAGAAAATGTTAGTCAACGTTTTGGCTCTTCTAGTTTCTACGGGCGCGAATGCCGCACCAAGCAAGGAAGATATGTCTTGGGTGGCTTCGATAATCGATAACAATGCCGCAGATGACTTGGCGAACCTTAAGGTATGTGACAAATTTGACCTACATAGTGATTATCTTCGCGCATTATTCGAAGTGGCCGCGGTTTATCCAAACGTTGACCCCACTAAGTTCTCAGCATTAGTTAGGCAAATACAGCGAAAGGCTGACGTTTTAGCTGAAATTAGAACTAGTAGTTATCAGCAAATGCCAGAAAAAAAAGCAGAAGCTTGTCAGTTTGACGTTGGGCAAGCCTTAAAGCATCTGAATTCGCTTGACGATTTTATCTTTAAAAGCTAACAAGGATTAGCTTTGTTGCTGAGTTCTACTAGCTGCAACATGACAGATTCTTTGATAACAAGGCAATCGCTTGAGCCTGTCAGTAGAATGAACTTCTTCTGGACGCGGCGGGTACTGATAAAAGCTTGAAAATTGCCGACACTTAATATCTCTGCCGCGTCAAGGTGGTCAATCAACTCGCAGGCATTCTCATAGATAATTAAGCGATGTTGCATGATGTACTCCCAGTCAGTTGCTGTATCCGATCACGTTACCAGGACTATGGGAGGGGTGTAAGACTGCCGAAGTTATTTCCAGCTATGTATAATGCGTGGCGTCCAAGCTCGTAATTAAGTCAGCGGTTAGTTACCTCGACTAATCGCTGACTCTTTTCATTCCGCCTCACCCCTCTTGTTCTTCGTAGTCGTCCGCTTCGTCATAAACTTGGTCGTCCTCTTCGTACACCGGGTCTTGATCCGGGCCGTCTTCGTCGATCTGCACTTCTTCGTAGCTCTGATCAACGCTGTCTGCGCACAGAGCAGGCCCTGCAATGGCGCTGAGCGCGGAAAGCGCCAGCACCGCCACCCAACTAGTCATCATTGCTGAAAAGCTCTCCTAAGCTCTCGTAGAGCGTTTTACCGCCGTCTCTCGCCGAGTCGCAGGCATAGTCCGGAACAGTGCGCTTTCTCCGGGCCTTCTTGAGGATGTCGGCGGATATTCCGTGCTCCTTGGTGCAGTAACCAGCCCACCACCGTGGATTGCTGATTTCTGCGACGTGAACGGCAAGATTGCCGAAGCGTTGCCGGTATCCCTCGGCAAGTGCCGACCTGAGCGCCAGCCTAACCTCCTCGATGCGGTCAGCCGGGATGCGCATAATCCCGTGCAAGTGAAGCGGGTGGTTCTCGGTGCTGGCGCCGTGGGTGTACTCCAGATTGAAGGCAAGGTCAGTGCTGATCCCCAGTTTTGCTAGCGTTCGCTGGATGATCCCCGCAAGGTGGTTAGCTGGGCCTCGCTTCGCAGCGAGCGCCTTTGTCGCTGTACGGTGATCCAGGCGAATGGTCACGGCAACTGCGTCAGGTTGGCGGGCCAGCCAGAGCAGCCGGAAGAACTGTTTGATTTCTGCCGGCACATGCTTCGACCAGTCAGCCAGCTTGCCGGAGCCTTTCCCTGCGTATGACTGTGCCACTTGTTCGATGAAACTGATCTTGGCTTCGATCTGAGCTATCTGCTCATGGTCAAGGTCTGGGTCTAGTTCACTAATAGCTGCTACACCCTGCTCGCGCATGCCTTGGAAATTCGCTAGAAGCCCCGCCTTATGGGCGTTTGGGAACCGTATGGATGCGGTGCGTCGCTTGCCGTTTTTTGCATCTACTCCCGATGGGGCAGTCGCTGGCTCAGCAGATTTTTTTGCAAGAGAGCGCTTTCTGCTGCCTGAATCAGAGGAGGAAAATGCGGCCCATTCGTTGACCTTGGAAGCGTTCACCGGCAAAAAGCTTGGTTCGTACTCTTCGTTTGCAGATGGATCGGCGGAGGCAAAAGTCGCCCATCCCTCGGGCTTAGGAGCGGTGTCTGGCAAGAAAACTGGCTTGTGCTTTTCACTTGCGGCTGGCCCGGGGAACAAGGGGGCTGACGGCCGGCAGTACTTGGCCAGAAGCTCATCACACATCTCGTCTAGCTCACGATCCAGCTCCTCTGGTGTCTTGTGGAGCCGCTCGCTCTCGACTTGGGGCGGGATGCCTATCTCGTTTGCATGCTCTTTGACGGCCAGCGAATGGCTGGTGTCGGGGTATAGCGTTGCTTCGAGTTCGTCAAAAAGCGCTTCGCGCTCTTCCTCACTCAGTGTATGTCCTGTCTTCTGTTGCATTGCCCATGCTCGTTGTGGTCGCTCGTCCCTCTGCCCGATTTTCAATTTCGGGTCGTCCGCAGAAAGCGCTATGGGGTCGAGTTATTGTCGTTTTTCTAAGGGTTTGACAACCGGGCCTGTGATGTCAGGTTCGGCCCGGTGTCGGCTCGGTGTCCCGCTACTCGTGTACCAGCTCCACCACCTCATCGTCCTCGGGGCTTCGCTCATTCAGTAGCGGATTGCCGGTGATGCGTTCTGCTGACTCCCTGCGTTGCTGCTCTCGCATTACCCGAACGTCCTCGTCGGTCATGATCCGAATACGTAGCTCGGAAAGCTGCTCAACGTGGGTAGCCTCTGCCAGCCTTTCAAGGGGAAGGGCGCGACGGCTGACCTTCTGCGTAAGGTCGAGAGCCGTTGCCGCTGCTACGGTCGTGCGCATCATCTGATAGGGCGTGCTGGTGCTGGGGTCGAGCGCTTCGAGCGTTTCCACCGTCTTTTCCCTGATCAGTCGGGCAAGAGCGATGTCCTCCAGGGCGAGCGCTGCGGCTTGCCCTTGCACCGTTTCCAAATCAAAGGCGGCATTGAGCATGTTCTGCCGGGCTTGCTCAATGAGGGCTTCGGTTGCAGCGCCAGCAACAGCGCCCCGTCGCTTGAGTATCCGCTTGGTGGTCGAGAGGGATAGGTCGAGCTGGGCTGCTATTGCCGGGCACGAGTAACCAGCCTCGCGCAGTATCACGGCCTGAGCCTCAATGTCTGGCTTGGTCTTGCGGCTCATGGCTGGTCAGTCCTCGATGATGCGGAGCGCTTTCGGGAGGCCGGCCAGGGCGTTTAGCTCGTTCGAGAGTTCGTGCCAGTTGTTGCGCACGTTGTAGAGCGGAGCGCGGGACAGCATCACGATGTTCTTGAGCTGTACCGGGGCGATGTCATGAATGGTTTGGCCCTGTTTGGACAAGGCTTCAAGCGTGGCGTTGATGATGTTCTGCCGAGTTCTGGCGCGTTGGGCGCATCCGGCAGCAGGCTGATTCTTGCAGGGGCGATTGGATTTGATGCCGTGAGTTCGGCAGAAGTGGTAAGCGGCGTCTTTTGTCCAACGTGAACCGTCGGAGCGAGGGGCGAAGTTATTGAGGTGGTCAGCTAGGCGGGAATAACTGCCGTTGTCGGATTGCATGAACTTGCGGGCAGCTTCTACTAGGTTGTGCATTTGTTACTCCTAAGTAACGGTGTATGAATTCGGCTCTTCGATAGGTTTACCTCGCATGTTTTTGGTTGATGGCGCTGATCAAAAAATTCAGCGCCAAAATTTTATCGTGTGTTGTGTTTCGCGTCTAGCTTGCTGGCTGGAGTTGCTGGTCGTCCATATGCTGGAACTTCTGGCAGGCGCGCTTGACCGCAGCAGTTGAGATTGAAAACTCTGCTGCTGTTGCGCTGATAGTGGCTGCGTTGTTTCTTCTCCAGGCGGCTACTTCTGCATCATTGATTCTTTTAGGCGCCCCCAGCTTGCGCCCTTCATCCTTTGCCCGGTTTATTCCTGCCATCTGACGAGCCTTGATGTTGGCCCGTTCCAGCTCTGCAACGGCAGCCAACATAGTCAGCATCATCTTTCCAACATCGCTGGAAAGGTCAAAGCCTTCTCGCAAAGAAACAACTGATACTCCCTTGGCTTTCAGGGCTTCAACGGTTTCAAGTACGTCAATGGTATTGCGTCCGAGCCGGTCAACGGCAGCAACTACAACGGTGTCACCTTCCCGGGCGTATTTGTGCAGCTCTTTGAAGCCGTTTCGGTCAAGCGCCTTGGTCGCTCCGCTAGTGGCTTCATCGCTAAACCACTTGGCCACGTTGTAGCGTTGGCTGATAGCGTGCCGCTGGGCTTCGATTGATTGACCATCGGTACTTACACGGGAGTAGGCGAGGATTGCTGACATTGTTCCACCTGATTGGCTCATAAAGCTGGATCAGATTATGAGATGTGGCTCAATGAAAATCAACATTTCTGATCCATCGTGAGAGCCCCATTCTTTGGCCGATGTTCGCCGCAATCAGAAGGGCTCAGAAGGTGTACCTTTTGAGCTAGCCTCGGGCTGGCTGGCTCAGCCGGCCCAAGGTCAGGAATCAGGATTACTCCGCTTGGTTTAACCCGTGCTCAGCTCGATGGCGTGTAATCCATGTTTCGAGATAGGAGCCCAGCCGCCCTTCGAAATCCGCATAGGTCACGTGAGATAGATCGAGAGGGAACGGCAGGCTTTCGATAGCCTGCTGCTTCTTCTCAAGCGAGAAGCCGTTTCCGTAGTCGACCCACTGACCTTCGGACTTCTTACGAGAGTGACCAGTCAGGTCTGGCATGACCAGATAGGCTTCCGCCCCGGCATCTCGGGCCAGATCGATGAATGTGTGGCGGAAGCTGTGAAAGTTTTTACCGTCCGTCCTTCCATCCTCGTTACGTTTACGGACTCCCACGTTGAAGAGGTAGCCCCCAGCGGGCGTGCTCCCACTCGGCATGCGGCAAAAGAACTGCGTAGCAATTCCGCCCCAGCCCTTCTGGATGTTGTACACAAGGCCGTCCGAGAATAGCTTCTTGCGCCCCTCCGCAACTGCCCGTTTCCTGAAGTCGAGAAAGCCGGCTTTGAGTAGCGAAGTATGGAGCGGTAGAACTCTCCGGCTTGAGCTGTTCTTGACTGATTTAGGCAAAGGACTGTCAGTCGGGTCGTCCACGATGGTCACTGTCCATATACCACTGACTTCTCGTATGTCCTCCGTATCGAGCTGAGACAGTTCGTTTAGTCGCCCGCCTGTGTAAAGAGCAAGGAGCGGTAGCCAGAACTGGTACGGAAATACCTTCTGCCGGTGATTGACCTCCGTGCCCTTGTAAAGCCAGCCGTTGAAGATTGATTCAAGATCACTCTTTGTGAAGGCGCGCTCAGGTGGTTCGGTTCCCGATTGTTTTTGGTCAAAGCTGGGCTTATCGGGTAGGTCTGGCGGAATCGAGGTCAGCCCTCGCTTGTGAGCGAATCTGTGTAGCGCACCTAATCGAATAGCGATCTTGTCAGCTGTCGCCGGCTCGATTCTTCGCTCTCCCACCTGAGCCAGAATTGAGTCAATCGGAGCGTTGGGGTCGGGCAGCTTTGCGCCAGGGCTAGCTTTGACTTGGGTAATTCGTAGATAGATTTCATTGAAGTCATCCAGGCTCAGCTGGCCGATTGGCTTATTCCCGCTCAGGATGTTTAGACGGCAGGCGTGCGCGCGCTCTGCATTTTTAGTGCGCACAGGTTTTGGCTTTTTGTTGGAGGCTAAGGCCAGTTTTGATTCATATTCCCACTGAAGACCCCACAGCTCATACAGCGTCGGGCCAGCTGGTTTTGCTGGGCGCTCCGTGTTGACCGGCTGTAGCGTGTTGGCTTGCCCTTGCCCTTGCCCTTGCCCTTGCCCTTGCCCTTGCCCTTGTCCAAGCGCCAGCGCCTTGAGCCGCTCCGGGAGCAGTTTCGCAAAGAGCCGGTAGGGCAGGCTTCGACCGAAATCGAAGAGGTGTTCTGCTAGCTCCTGCTGGTGAGCAGGGATCGCCCGCTTGCTGCTTCCGGTTAGCACTTTTGCAATCAATGCCCGCCGCTGCTGCTCGTCGTCTTCGCGGCGCTCTGCATCGGTGATGGGGGAGTCCGACTGCTCGGGCTGCTCCATTGAGGGACTGCTCCACGATCCCCACGGCTCCGGGCTGCCAGCTCCCTCAATCTCAGCCATCCAGGCTTCGATATCTTCGTCTGTGATTTGGTAATCGTCGCGCTCAACCATAGTAAGCACCTTGTCAAAGGCAGCCTCATAGCGGGCGGCGAACTGTCGAGCACGGCGCAGCGCCAGCCGCTGGCTGTCTGTTTTGAGGGAGCGCCGAATTTCTCGCTGGAAGCCCAATGCGCTGCGCAAGGGCAATGGAACGACGATACGGAAGTAGAAGGTTCCGTGACGGTTCCGGGTGATATAAGCGGGCTGTGCTGGCATGGGTTCGCACCTCTGCGATGCCCCACCTACGAGCACCACTCAGTGTCACACCAGCGATTCCGGAGCAGTGATCGTCAGTATTTTCATGCCTGACAAGCACTTAGGGAAGATGGCGCACCAGGCGGGATTCGAACCCACGACCCCCGCCTTCGGAGGGCGGTACTCTATCCAGCTGAGCTACTGGTGCGTTGCGGGACGCAATGATACGCATCTGGGCGCTTAGCGTCCATCGTGCATGAGTGTGCGTTATTCCGAACGAACTTTACACTTTTTCCCTGGCCAAGAGCCCCCTCAGAAAGTTTTTTATCATTCTTTCGTCGATTTAGCGCTTCCGGCTATTGCCCTTTACCCGTGCCGCTCCTAGGATTCGTTTGAGATTTCAAACGCAGTGTTCGCTCATCCCGAACCCTTCGCCACTCAGCGGCTCTTAACTATTTACCAGGTCAGGCCGTGCTTATCGCGCGGCGTGCTTCGTGTCCACGACTCCACTCCCGACGCCTGGACGTCGGTCATCCAAGGAGACTGCCATGCAACTGAAAGACGCTCAGCTGTTCCGCCAACAGGCCTATATCGATGGCCAGTGGCTGGATGCCGACAGTGGCCAGACGATTGCCGTGAATAACCCGGCAACTGGCGAGATCATCGGTCATGTGCCGAAGATGGGCCGAGCGGAAACTCGCCGTGCCATTGAGGCTGCCGAGAAGGCGCTGCCGGCCTGGCGTGCGCTGACTGCTAAGGAGCGTGCGAACAAGCTGCGTCGCTGGTTCGAGCTGCTGATGGAAAACCAGGACGACCTCGGTCGCCTGATGACCCTGGAGCAGGGCAAGCCGCTGGCCGAGGCCAAGGGCGAGATCGCTTACGCCGCTTCCTTTATCGAGTGGTTCGCCGAGGAAGCCAAGCGCGTCTACGGTGATGTGATTCCGGGTCACCAGCCGGACAAGCGCCTGATCGTGATCAAGCAGCCGATCGGCGTCACCGCCGCCATCACCCCGTGGAACTTTCCTGCGGCGATGATCACCCGCAAGGCCGGCCCGGCACTGGCCGCCGGTTGCACCATGGTGATCAAGCCGGCTTCGCAGACCCCATTCTCCGCCCTGGCCCTGGTCGAGCTGGCCGAGCGTGCCGGTATCCCGAAAGGTGTGCTGAGCGTGGTCACCGGCAGTGCTGGCGAAGTGGGTGGCGAGCTGACCAGCAACCCGATCGTGCGCAAGCTGTCCTTCACCGGCTCGACCGAGATCGGTCGTCAGCTGATGGCCGAGTGTGCCCAGGACATCAAGAAGGTGTCGCTGGAGCTGGGCGGCAACGCGCCGTTCATCGTCTTCGATGACGCCGACTTGGACGCCGCCGTCGAAGGCGCGCTGATCTCCAAGTACCGCAACAACGGCCAGACCTGCGTCTGCGCCAACCGCATTTATGTGCAGGACGGTGTCTACGATGCCTTCGCTGAGAAGCTGATTGCCGCCGTGGGCAAGCTGAAGATCGGTAACGGTCTGGAAGACGGCACCACCACCGGCCCGCTGATCGACGAGAAGGCCGTGGCCAAGGTTCAGGAGCACATCGCCGACGCGGTGAACAAGGGCGCCAGGCTGGCGCTGGGCGGCAAGCCGCATGCCCTCGGTGGCACCTTCTTCGAACCGACCATCCTGGTGGACGTGCCGAAAACCGCTGCCGTGGCCAAGGAAGAAACCTTCGGCCCGCTGGCGCCGCTGTTCCGCTTCAAGGACGAGGCCGAGGTGATCGCCATGGCCAACGATACCGAGTTCGGTCTGGCTTCCTACTTCTATGCCCGCGATCTGGGCCGCGTGTTCCGCGTGGCCGAGGCGTTGGAGTACGGCATGGTGGGTATCAACACCGGCCTGATCTCCAACGAAGTCGCGCCGTTCGGCGGTGTGAAGGCGTCCGGCCTGGGCCGTGAAGGCTCCAAGTACGGGATCGAGGACTACCTCGAGATCAAGTACATGTGCCTCGGTGGAATCTGATTCGGAAATCCGCTGATTTCCAAGACGGGGCAAGGTGCGAAAGAGCGTGCGGCGCCCCGGTTGTAAGTCGTAACCCTATTGAGTCCCTCGCGGGCTCGGCTCAGTCGATCATCGCATGCTGAGCCGACCTCCCGCCGGGGATGACCATGAGGACACCATGAGCAAGACCAACGAATCCCTGCTGCAACGCCGTGCTGCCGCCGTACCGCGCGGTGTCGGCCAGATCCACCCGATCGTCGCCGAGCGCGCCGAGAACGCCACCGTGTGGGACGTCGAAGGCCGCGAGTACATCGACTTCGCCGGCGGTATCGCCGTACTGAACACCGGTCACTTGCACCCGAAGGTGGTCGCGGCCGTTCAGGAGCAGCTGACCAAGCTGTCGCACACCTGCTTCCAGGTACTGGCCTACGAGCCCTACATCGAGCTGTGCGAAGAAATCGCCAAGCGCGTACCGGGTGACTTCGCCAAGAAGACCCTGCTGGTCACCTCCGGCTCCGAGGCTGTCGAGAACGCGGTGAAGATTGCCCGTGCCGTCACTGGCCGCGCCGGTGTGATTGCCTTCACCGGCGCCTACCACGGCCGCACCATGATGACCCTGTCGCTGACCGGCAAGGTGGTGCCGTACTCCGCTGGCATGGGCCTGATGCCCGCTGGCGTGTACCGCGCCCAGGCGCCGTGCCCGCTGCATGGCGTGAGCGAGGACGAGTCCATCGCCAGCATCGAGCGCATCTTCAAGAACGACGCGCAGCCGCAGGACATCGCCGCGATCATCATCGAGCCGGTGCAGGGCGAGGGCGGTTTCTACGTCAACTCCCCGGCCTTCATGCAGCGCCTGCGCGCCCTGTGCGACCAGCACGGCATTCTCCTGATCGCTGACGAAGTGCAGACCGGCGCGGGCCGTACCGGCACCTTCTTCGCCACCGAGCAACTGGGTGTGGTGCCGGATCTGACCACCTTCGCCAAATCCGTTGGCGGCGGCTTCCCGATCTCCGGCGTATGCGGCAAGGCCGAGATCATGGACACCATCGCCCCCGGTGGCCTGGGCGGCACCTATGCCGGCAGCCCGATCGCCTGCGCCGCGGCCCTGGCCGTACTCAAGGTGTTCGACGAGGAGAAGCTGCTGGAGCGCAGCCAGGCCGTGGGCGAGAAGCTCAAGGCCGGCCTGAACAAGATCGCCGAGAAGCACAAGGTGATCGGTGACGTGCGTGGCCTGGGTTCGATGGTCGCCATCGAGCTGTTCGAAGGCGGCGACCACAGCAAGCCGGCGGCCGAGCTGGTGGGCAAGATCGTCGCCCGTGCACGCGAGAAGGGCCTGATCCTGCTGTCGTGCGGCACCTACTACAACGTCATCCGCTTCCTGATGCCCGTCACCATCCCGGACGCGCAGCTGGAAAAAGGCATCGCCATCGTCGCCGAGTGCTTCGACGAGCTGGCCTGAGTCGTTGCTGTCGTACCTGCGCCCGAGGCTCACCAGGCCCGGCGCACCCGAGACCCGCCGCGTGCGGGTCTTTTTTTGCCTGCCGGCTGGGGTAGGGCGGGTGAAACCCGCCAGTTCCTTCAAGGCGGGTTGCACCCGCCCTACACGACGCGCGCTCCACTGCCGCTGGGCATGGGGCGCGCAGAAAAAGGCCCGCACGTGGCGGGCCAAAGGGTGACAAGCAACAGGAATGAGGAAACTCACTTGGGCTCGAAGATCACATACACCTTGCGGCAGGTCTCCAACACTTCCCAGGTGCCGGAGAAGCCGGCAGGAATCACGAAGCGGTCGCCGGCGCGCACGGTCTTGGCGTTGCCCTCGGCATCACGCAGCACGGAAACACCCTGGAGAATCTCGCAGTATTCATGCTCGGTGTAGTGCACCGTCCACTGGCCTACGGCGCCTTCCCAGGTGCCGCTGCTGAACTGGCCGCAGGGGCTGCTGTAGTGATTGCGCACACTTTGCGCCGGGTCACCCTTGAGTACCTTTTCCGGGATCGGGCGATAATGTTCGGCGGCCGTGCCTGCCTGGGCGAAATCGACGATCTGTTCGATGCTCATCTGACGCTTCCGACGTGAGTAAGGGCAGCCTGAAGGTTAAGCGGAGGCTGAGTGAATGTTCAGCAGTCTATGTGTGGAAAAACGAACATGGCAAGGGAATTTGGCTTGTTTTTGTCAAAAATATTGAAAACTTCAGTGCCGCTGGTTTAGTGTGGCGTGCAGGATTCGGCCAGCACGCTGGCCCCGCGAAATTTTCCCGGCGTGCGCCCCCTTGGGCGTCCTGACGCCCCTACAAGAGGATGCCGCAATGACCGATCTGACCCGTGCCGACTGGGAACAGCGTGCCAAGACCCTGAGCATTGAAACCCGCGCCTTCGTGCACGGTGAGTATCGCGCAGCCGAGTCGGGTGCCACCTTCGAGTGCATCAGTCCGGTGGATGGCCGCGTGCTTGGTCAGGTGGCCAGCTGCGACCTGGCCGATGCCGAGCTGGCGGTCAGGGATGCCCGTGCCACGTTCAATTCCGGCGTGTGGTCGCGCCTGGCGCCGGTCAAGCGCAAGCAGATCATGATCCGCTTTGCCGACCTGATCGATGCCCACGCCGAAGAACTGGCCCTGCTGGAAACCCTGGATATGGGTAAGCCGATCAGCGATTCGCTGAACATCGACGTACCTGCGGCTTCCCGTGCCATCCGCTGGAGCGGCGAGGCCATCGACAAGATCTACGACGAAGTGGCCGCGACTCCGCACGACGAGTTGGGCCTGGTGACCCGTGAGCCGGTGGGTGTGGTCGCCGCCATCGTGCCGTGGAACTTCCCGCTGCTGATGACCTGCTGGAAGCTCGGCCCGGCGCTGTCCACCGGCAATTCGGTGATTCTCAAGCCGTCCGAGAAATCGCCGCTGACCGGCATCCGCATTGCCCAGCTGGCCATCGAGGCCGGTATTCCGGTGGGCGTGTTCAACGTGCTGCCGGGCTTTGGCCACACCGTCGGCAAGGCCCTGGCCCTGCATATGGACGTCGACACCCTGGTGTTCACCGGCTCGACCAAGATCGCCAAGCAACTGATGATCTACGCCGGCGAGTCGAACATGAAGCGCGTGTGGCTGGAAGCCGGCGGCAAGAGCCCGAACATCGTCTTCGCCGACGCACCGGATCTCAAGGCCGCTGCCGAGGCCGCCGCCAGCGCCATCGCCTTCAACCAAGGCGAAGTGTGCACCGCCGGTTCGCGCCTGCTGGTGGAGAACTCCATCAAGGATCAGTTCGTGCCCATGGTGGTCGAGGCCATCAAGGCCTGGAAGCCGGGCCACCCGCTGGATCCGGCGACCAATGTCGGCGCGCTGGTCGATACCACGCAGATGAACAACGTGCTGAGCTACATCCAGGCCGGTCACGAAGACGGTGCCAAACTGGTGGCCGGCGGCAAGCGCGTGCTGGAAGAAACCGGCGGCACTTACGTCGAGCCGACCGTCTTCGACGGTGTGAATAACGCCATGCGCATCGCCAAGGAAGAGATCTTCGGCCCGGTGCTGTCGGTGATCGGCTTCGATGACGAGGCCGATGCCGTGGCCATCGCCAACGACACCATCTATGGCCTGGCGGCCGGTATCTGGACCAGCAACCTGTCCCGCGCCCATCGCGTTGGTCGCGCCGTGCGTGCCGGCAGCGTGTGGATCAACCAGTACGATGGTGGTGACATGACTGCGCCGTTCGGTGGCTTCAAGCAGTCCGGCAACGGTCGCGACAAGTCGCTGCATGCCTTCGACAAGTACACCGAGATCAAGGCCACCTGGATCAAGCTGTAGCGGTACCGGGACGATCTCCTGGTCGTCGGCCAGGTAATCGGCTCCCCTCTCCCATTTATGGGAGAGGGGCTGGGGGAGAGGGCCGAGAACGCAGCGAAACTGCCGGCTATCTCGCTCCCGAAACCTACGGCCGGGTTCCCGAGGAGCCCGGCCGTTGTCTTTGCAGTGGCTCGTCTGCCAAGGAATTCACCAATGCGTTGGGGTACCTATTTCGCCGTCTGTGCGGCGGTCATCAGCATCGGCCTGGCGCTGGGCGTGACCATGCCGTTGGTGTCGTTGCGCCTGGAAAGCTGGGGCTATGATTCCTTCGCCATTGGCGTGATGGCGGCCACTCCGGCGGTTGGTGTGTTGCTCGGAGCTTCGCTGGCCGGGCGCCTGGCGGCACGTTTCGGCACCACTGTGCTGATGCAGCTGTGTCTGTTGTTCGGTGCGCTGTCGGTGGCCGGCCTGGCGCTGGTGCAGAACTATGCGGTGTGGGTGGCGCTGCGGCTGTTCCTCGGCGTGGCGCTGACCGTGGTGTTCGTGCTCGGCGAAAGCTGGATCAACCAGCTCGCCGTGGAAAAGTGGCGCGGACGTCTGGTGGCGCTCTATGGCACCGGCTATGCGCTGAGCCAGCTCAGCGGGCCGCTGCTGCTCACCGGGCTCGGCACCGCCACCGATGCAGGTTTCTGGATGGGTGTGGGTCTGCTGATCGGCGGTTCACTGATGCTGCTGGGCCGCAGCGGTGCACCGCAGGTAGACGCGCACAGCACATCGGGTCGCGGTTTGCTGGTGTTCTGCCGCAAGCTGCCGGCCATCGCCTGGGCGGTGATGCTGTTCGCCGCCTTCGAGGCGATGATGCTGACCCTGCTGCCGATCTACAGCCTGCGCCAGGGCTTCACCCAGGAGGTGGCGCTGGTCATGGTCAGCGTGGTGGTGATCGGCGATGCCGCGCTACAGCTGCCCATCGGCTGGCTGGCCGACCGCATGTCGCGGCAGACCTTGTTCCGTTGTTGTGGCGTGGTGTTGCTGCTGTCCAGCCTGGCGATACCGTTGCTCCTGCATACGCCGCTGATCTGGCCGGTGTTCGTTGCCTTTGGTGCCAGCGCCGGTGGTCTGTTCACCCTGTCGCTGATCATGATCGGCGAGCGTTACCGCGATGATGAACTGGTGCGTGCCAACGCCCACGTCGCTCAGCTGTGGGGCCTGGGTTGCCTGGTCGGGCCGCTGGCCACGGGCGCCGTCAGCCAGTGGCTGAGCGGCCATGCGTTGCCGCTGATGATGGCTACCGGTGCCCTGGTATTCATCATCCTGGCCAGTCAGCGCGGTGCCTTCAGCGAGATGCAGGCAGTGGGCGCGGCACGCTCCTGATGCCCCTGGCCAGCTAGAGCACTTCCTTCAGTCGATGCCAGAGCATGCCCAGGGCCAGCAGCGGTGAGCGCAGGTGCTTGCCGCCGGGGAAGGTCATGTGCGGCACCTTGTCGAACAGGTCGAAGCCACGGCTTGCCTGACCGGCGATGGCCTCGCCGAGCAGTTTGCCAGCCAGGTGCGTGGCGTTGACGCCGTGGCCGGCGTAAGCCTGGGCGTGGAACACGTTGGGCTGATCCTTGAGGCGGCCGATCTGCGGCAGGCGGTTGGCGCCGATGCCGATCATCCCGCCCCATTGATAGTCGATGCGCACATCGGCCAGTTGCGGGAACACCTTGAGCATCTTCGGCCGCATGTAGCCGGCGATATCCGCCGGATCGCGCCCCGAATAGTGGCAGGCACCGCCGAACAGCAGGCGGCGATCAGCAGAGAGGCGGTAGTAATCCACGGTCACACGCTGGTCGCACAGCGCCATGTTCTGCGGGATCAGTTGCCGCGCCTGTTCTTTGGAGAGTTGTTCGGTGGCGATGATGTAGCTGCCGGCCGGTAGCACCTTGCCGCCCAGTTGCGGGTTGAGGCCATTGAGGTAGGCGTTGCAGGCCAGTACCAGGTATTGGGCGCGCACCTGGCCACCTGCGGTGTGCACGCGCACCACATTGCCGTAGTCGATGCGTGTCACCGGCGAGTCTTCGAACAGCTGCACACCGAGCGATTGGGCAGCAGCGGCTTCGCCAAGGGCCAGGTTGAGCGGGTGCAGGTGGCCCGAGCCCATGTCGATCATGGCGCCGTGATAGTTGTCGGAGCCGACCACCTCATGGATGCGCTCCTTCGGTAGCAGGCGCAGTTCATGGCGGTAGCCGAGGCTTTCCAGCTCGGCCTTGTCGGCGGCGAAGTCGTCCATATGCGCCGGTTTGTTGGCCAGGTCGCAGTAGCCCCAGGTCAGGTCGCAATCGATCTGAAACTGCGCAACGCGATCGCGCACGATCTCCACCGCCTCCAGGCCCATCAGCTTGAACTGGCGCACGCCATCCTGGCCGACCACCGATTCGAACTGCTCGACATCATGGCCAACGCCGCGAATCAGTTGCCCGCCGTTGCGTCCGCTGGCGCCCCAGCCGATCTTGCGCGCCTCCAGCAGCGCCACCGACAGGCCTTTCTGGGCGAGCTCGATGGCCGTGTTCAGGCCGCTGAAACCGCCACCGACGATGCACACATCCACCTGCCGTTCGCCGTCCAGCGGTGGGTAGGCCAACTGGCGATTGACGCTGGCGGCGTAATAGGAAGCGGCATGCTGTGGGCTGTGGATGGGCTGGTGAACGCGGGCGTTCATGTGCGAAATCCTGATTTTGTTGTGTGGAAAATTCAACGCAGCATAAGCGGGTGATCTGTCAGGCGCCAAGAGGCCTGCGGAAAAAAGCAGGATTTAAGACAGGGTCGTCGCGGGTCTGTCCGGCTTGAGCGCAGCGGTTCCCGGATTGCATCCGGGCTACGCCTGATCTGCTGGGGCGCTGTAAACTGCCTGCTTGATTTCAAAGCGCCCGAGTATGAGCTGCACCGACCGCAAGATCGACCACCTGCGCCGGCAGATTCCGCGCTTCGACTGCGTGCCCGGTTGCCACGACTGCTGTGGGCCGGTCACGGCTTCGTCTGAGGAGCTGACGCGTCTGCCGGTCAAGAGCGATGCCGAGCACGATGCGGCGCTGGCCGAATACAACTGCGTGCATCTGGGGCCCAACGGCTGCGAAGTGTATGACCAGCGCCCGTTGATCTGCCGCCTGTTCGGCACCACACCGAACCTGCCGTGCCCGCATGGCCGCGGGCCGGAGCAGCCGATCGAGCCGGCCGTGGAGCGCCAGGTGCACCGGCTGATCGCCACCACGCGGCAGCGGCTTTTGTAGGGTGGCCGGGCGGCGATCCGCTTTAGCTCACGCTGACCGCCGTTGGTGGGCTAAAGCCCACCCTACGGGATCTTTGCACCAGCTAGTAGGGTGGATAACGCGAAGCTTATCCACCAATGGCGCTTTTCAACTTGAGGCTTGCCGCTTGCAGCCACCTCATTCCGGCACGGGCAGAGCCAGCGATTCCTTCACCTCTTCCATGACGATGTAGCTCTTCGACTCGCGCACGTGCGGCAGCTTGAGCAGGATGTCGCCGAGCAGCTTGCGGTAGCTGGCCATCTCGTTGATGCGCGCCTTCACCAGGTAGTCGAAGTCGCCGGAGACCAGGTGGCACTCCAGCACGTGCGGCAGCTTGAGTACGGCGCGGCGGAATTCCTCGAAGGTGTCGCCGGACTTGTAGTCCAGGCTGATCTCTACGAATACCAGCAGGTTGGCCTTGAGGTGCTGCGGATTGAGGCGGGCGTGGTAGCCCATGATGATGCCTTCGCGTTCCAGGCGGCGTACGCGCTCGGTGCAGGGCGTGGTCGACAACCCCACGCGCTCGCCCAGTTCGGTGAAGCTGATTCGCCCGTCCTCCTGCAGGATGCGGAGGATGTTGCGGTCGATCTTGTCCAGTTCACGACGGCTTTGATGCTGGGTTCTCATGGGGAATCCGCCTCTGCAAAACGGCTTTTTGCCAAGAATTCTCGCCAAATATAGCTGTGTATATGGTGAAAAGCACTGCACGGCTCTTCCTATACTGCGCCCATCGACAACAATGGCCTGTAACGTACGTGCCTTGGGCGCGGCGGGGAGAAAAACATGCGCGTTCTGGTTCTCGGCAGCGGTGTAATTGGTACCGCCAGTGCTTACTACCTCGCCCGTCAGGGCTTCGAGGTGGTGGTGGTCGACCGCCAGGATGGCCCGGCCTTGGAAACCAGCTTTGCCAACGCTGGCCAGGTTTCCCCCGGCTACGCTTCGCCCTGGGCTGCCCCGGGCGTGCCGCTCAAAGCCATCAAGTGGCTGCTGCAGAAGCACGCGCCGCTGGCGATCAAGCTCACCGGTGATGTCGACCAGTACCTGTGGATGGCGCAGATGCTGCGCAACTGCACCGCCAGCCGCTATGCGATCAACAAGGAACGCATGGTGCGTCTGTCCGAGTACAGCCGCGACTGCCTCGACGAGCTGCGTGCCGAGACCGGTATCAGCTACGAAGGTCGCCAGCTCGGCACCACCCAGCTGTTCCGCACCCAGGCCCAGGTCGATGCCGCCGCCAAGGACATCGCCGTGCTGGAAGCCTCCGGTGTGCCGTTCGAGCTGCTCGACCGCGACGGCATCGCCCGCGTCGAGCCAGCCCTGGCCGGCGTCAAGCACAAGCTGGCCGGTGCCCTGCGCCTGCCCAATGACCAGACCGGCGACTGCCAGATGTTCACCACCAAGCTGGCGGACATGGCCAAGGCGCTCGGCGTCGAGTTCCGTTTCGGCCAGACCATCCAGCGTTTGGACGCCGTGGGCGACCGCATCAACGGCGTGTGGATCGACGGCAAGCTGGAAACTGCCGACCGCTACGTGCTCGCCCTCGGTAGCTACAGCCCGCAACTGCTCAAGCCGCTGGGCATCCGCGCGCCGGTGTATCCGCTCAAGGGTTACTCGCTGACCGTGCCGATCACCAATCCGGAAATGGCACCGACCTCGACCATTCTCGACGAGACCTACAAGGTTGCCATCACTCGCTTCGATGCTCGTATCCGCGTTGGCGGCATGGCCGAGATCGCCGGTTTCGACCTGTCGCTCAACCCGCGTCGCCGCGAAACCCTGGAGATGATTACCGCCGACCTCTACCCGCAAGGCGGCGATCTGCAGCGCGCCGACTTCTGGACCGGTCTGCGTCCGGCTACGCCCGACGGCACCCCGATTGTCGGTGCCACCGCCTACCGCAACCTGTTCCTCAACACTGGCCACGGTACCCTGGGCTGGACCATGGCCTGCGGTTCCGGTCGCCTGCTCGCCGACCTGATGGCCAACAAGCGTCCGCAGATCAGCGCCGATGGACTGGATATCTCGCGTTACTCGCGCAAGGCGCGTGAAGTGCAAGCTGCACCGCAGCCGCTGCGCACCTGATAGCCTTCGCGCTTTCGCACTCCAAGGAGCTTTAGCTTTATGTCGATTCAGCGCCTGCATGTGGCCAAACGCTACAGCGAAGTGGTGATCCACAACGGCACGATTTACCTTGCCGGCCAGTTGGCCGACGACTTCGATGGTGACATCCGCGAGCAGACCCGCCAGACCCTGGCCAACATCGACAAGATGCTGGTCGAGGGTGGCAGCGACAAGAGCAAGATCCTCTCGCTGACCATCTTCCTCAAGGACATGGCCGACTACGACGGCCTCAACGCCGAGTACGACGCCTGGGTCGCCGACGGCCATGCACCGGCGCGAGCCTGCGTCGAGGCGAAGATGTACAAGCCCGAAGTGCTGGTGGAAATGTGCGTGGTGGCGGCCGTCTGAGGCGGCCACAGCTTTTTGTTGCCTGCCATCCATGGCGGCAACCCTCCGGGCCGTCGCAAGCGACGTCAAAAAATTCTCCCGGAATTTTTTTGTGTTGGCTTTTCACCCGGCTCCCCCGCCGGTTTTTTTTTGAATGACGATTTGCCGGCATGTGGCCCGGATGCAATCCGGGAACCTGCGCCGGCATGGCCCCGGATTTCATCTGATGGGCTACGAAAAACCGTCGCCTCAGCGAATGATTGAGAGATAAACGACCATGCGTCCTGCCCGTGCCCTGATCGACCTCGATGCCCTGCGTCACAACTACCGCCTGGCCCGCGAACTGAGTGGCGCCCGTGCTCTGGCCGTGGTCAAGGCCGATGCCTACGGGCATGGCGCGGTGCGTTGCGCGCAGGCACTGCAAGCCGAGGTCGACGGTTTCGCCGTGGCCTGCATCGAAGAGGCGCTGGCGCTGCGCGAGGCCGGCATCAGGGCGCCGATTCTGCTGCTCGAAGGCTTCTTCGAGGCTGATGAGCTGACGCTGATCGACCAGCATGAGCTGTGGTGCGTGGTTCACGCGCAGTGGCAAATCGAGGTCGTCGAGCAGGCCCGGCTGAGCAAGCCGCTGACCGTCTGGCTCAAGCTCGACAGTGGCATGCACCGCGTCGGCCTGCATCCGGCCGAGTACCAGGTCGCCTATCGGCGTCTGCTGGCTTGCGGCAAGGTCAGCAAGATCGTGCTGATGAGCCACTTCGCTCGCGCCGACGAGCCCGAGTGCGAGCGCACGAGTGAGCAACTGGCGGTGTTCCAGCAGGCGCGCGAAGGTCTGAGCGCCGAGGTCAGCTTGCGCAATTCGCCGGCCGTGCTTGGCTGGCCGCAGGTGCCGAGCGACTGGGTGCGCCCCGGTATCATGCTCTACGGCGCCACGCCGTTCGAGCAGGCACAGCAGCAGGCCGCGCGTCTGCGCCCGGTGATGACCCTGGAATCGAAGGTGATCAGCGTGCGTGAGCTGCCGGCTGGTGAGCCGGTAGGGTATGGCGCGCGTTTTGTGTCCGAGCGGCCGACCCGCGTCGGTGTCGTCGCCATGGGCTATGCCGACGGTTATCCGCGTCACGCGCCGACCGGTACGCCAGTGGTTGTGGACGGTCAGCTGACCCGCCTGATCGGCCGCGTGTCGATGGACATGCTCACTGTCGACCTGACCGATTTGCCGCAAGCCGGTCTCGGCAGCCGTGTCGAGTTGTGGGGCAAGCAGGTGTTGGCCAGCGACGTGGCCATGGCCGCGGGCAGCATCCCCTATCAGATCTTCTGCAACCTGCGGCGGGTACCGCTACTCTATCTCGGGGGCTGATTCGACCGGCTGTAGAAGAGCATGAACGCAAGTGTTGTAAATTCCGAACGCTATGCCATGATACGAACACTTTTTCGTATCACTCCCAGAGGGGGACCCCAGCATTGGACGTCGGCGTTCGACTGCAATCGATTCGTAAGCTCAAAGGTCTTTCCCAGCGTGAACTCGCCAAACGCGCGGGTGTCACCAATAGCACCATTTCCATGATCGAGAAGAACAGCGTGAGCCCCTCGATCAGCTCGCTGAAAAAGGTGCTCAGCGGTATTCCCATGTCGCTGGTGGAGTTCTTCTCCCTCGACATGGAACAGGAAAACCAGGCCCAGGTGGTCTATCGCGCCGCCGAGCTGACCGATATCTGCAGTGGCGCCATCACCATGAAGCTGATCGGCAAGGCTCATCCGAGCCGCGCCATTTCCTTCCTCGACGAGACTTACCCGGCCGGCACCGACACCGGTGACGAGATGTATGCCCATGAGGGCGAGGAAGCCGGCATGCTGGTCGAAGGCAAGCTGGAGCTGACCGTCGGTAATCAGGTATTTGTGCTTGAGCCGGGTGACAGCTATTACTTCGAGAGCAGCAAGCCACATCGCTTCCGTAATCCGTTCGACGAGCCGGCACGGCTGATCAGCGCCACCACGCCAGCGAACTTCTGATCGATAACCCTGCGACAATTGGGTTGTTTCGGCCGGGGGTGCTTGCCGTTATACTGTCGCCCGCTCGCGAAACCGTGGCCGCGGGCGTGACTAGCCACGAAGAGGGTGTACCGTGAATCTGATGAAGAAAATGCTGGCAGCACCGGCTGCCGTATTGGCCCTGTGGGCAGTGACTGCTCAGGCCACGACCGATGAAGCCATTGCCGAACGCCTCAAGCCGGTAGGTGAAGTGTGCATCATGGGCGAAGAATGCAAGGGCGTCGGAGCAGTTGCAGCCGTTGCCGGTGGCGGTGCGCGTACCGCTGACGACATCGTGACCAAGTACTGCAGCGCCTGCCATGCGACTGGCGTGCTCGATGCACCGAAGATCGGCGACACCGCCGCCTGGAAAAAACGTGCTGACGAGCAAGGCGGCCTCGACGGCATCCTCGCCAAGGCCATCTCTGGTATCAACGCCATGCCGCCGAAAGGCACCTGTGCTGACTGCACGGATGACGAACTGCGCGAAGCGATTCAGAAGATGTCTGGCCTGTAAGGCATATCGCTTTCATGAAGAAACCGCCCTCTGGGCGGTTTCTTCGTTTTGGCTGCCCGCCTGATGGGTTATTCGGGCGTCCAGTGTCAGTCGAGGAAGCGTACCTGGCCATTCTCCAGTGCTGCGACGCGGGCCAGTGATTCGACGCGGTAGCCTTCGCTTTCCAGCAACTTGCGGCCGTCCTGGAAAGACTTCTCGATGACGATGCCGATACCGGCAATCTCTGCGCCGGCCTGCTGGATCAGGTCGATCAGCGCCTTGGCGGCGTGGCCGTTGGCGAGGAAGTCGTCGATCACCAGTACCTTGTCGGCAGCAGTCAGGTGACGGGCGGAAATGGCGATGGTGCTTTCGGTCTGCTTGGTGAAGGAGAACACCTTGGAAATCAGCAGGTCATCCTTGAGCGTCAGCGACTGGAACTTGCGCGCGAAGATCACCGGAATGCCCAGTTCCAGGCCGGCCATCACTGCCGGGGCGATGCCCGAGGCCTCGATGGTGACGATCTTGCTGATGCCCTGGCCGGCGAAACGCTGGGCGAATTCGTGGCCGATCTCCTGCATCAGGCGCGGATCGATCTGGTGGTTGAGAAAGGCGTCCACCTTGAGTACGTGCTCGGACAGCACGATGCCTTCGCTGCGAATCTTCTGTTTCAACGACTCCACGGCCGATCCTCTGTTGAGCGGAAAAGCCGCGGATTTTCGCTCAAAACACCCCGGATTGTGTAGTGAAACCGAAGCCTGACCGACAGTCGTGACCCATTGACCGCCTGGACAGGTTGGTAGCCCGATGCAATCCGGGGGGGCGCACTGCGCTCAGGCGCTCTTGCTCAGCCGCCGCAGAATGTCCCTGGGAATGCCGCGCGTATCCAGCGGCAGCTTGTCCGGCGCGGGCTCGATGCCCAGTTCGTAGAGCCAGTTGAGGGCGTACTCGCGCAGTTGCTTGATCTCGTAGGACTGCCACTGTTCGCAAATCGCTGGAAAGGCCTCGATCTCGTAGTCGAACGCGCGCAGGGGCCTGCGGCCGGTCAGCGCGGCGCTGAGCAGCGGGTGGGCATGCACATCGTCAAGGGTGAACAGGAAGGATTCACGCATGGCCACGCGCTGGGGGACGTCGAGGTTGGGCACCTGGCTGTAGCGCTCGGGATCGAGCTCGATCTGCTGGCGCTCGTCGCTGTAGTGATCTCCCGCAGGCAGGGTCAGAACGCTGCCACTTTCCAGATCCAGCCAGTGTTCCTGTTGTTCGCGGCCATTGATCAGCTCAATCAGGGCATCGAGGTCGAGCGTGAATGTGCGCATGGTTCCAGCTCCCTGTGTCTGAACGGTATCTTCTTTCTGACTGGCAAATATGGCGAGGGTGCCTGTGGCATTTGAAGTGGTGGGCTGAAGCCCACCCTACTCCGCTCAGGCGTAGGGTGGGCCGGGCGGCGATCCAGCGCGGTAGGGTGGGCTTCAGCCCACCAGGCAGCAAGGTCCGGTTTTCAGCGCGGTAGGGTGGGCTTCGGCCCATCAGGCAGCAAGGTCCGGTTTTCAGCGCTTGAGCATCGCCCGCATATTGGCCAGGGCGTCGTTGCCGCGTGCGGCCTTGACCTCCACCGGCGCCTCTTCCAGACCTTCCCACACCAGGTCTTCCGGCGGCAGTTCGTCGAGGAAGCGGCTCGGCGAGCAGTCGATCACCTCGCCGTATTGCTTGCGCTTGGCGGCGAAGGTCAGCGCCAGGTTGCGCTTGGCGCGGGTGATGCCGACGTAGGCCAGGCGCCGCTCCTCCTCGATGGTGTCGGCTTCGATGCTGGAGCGGTGGGGGAGGATCTCTTCCTCGAAACCGATGATGTACACCGACGGAAACTCCAGACCCTTGGAGGCGTGCATGGTCATCATCTGCACGCCCTCGGCGCCTTCTTCCTCTTCCTGCTGGCGTTCGAGCATGTCGCGCAGCACCAGCTTGCCGATGGCGTCCTCAATGGTCATGTCGCCGTCTTCGTCGCGCTCCAGGGTGTTCTTCAGCGCATCGACGAGGAACCAGACGTTGCCCATGCGCGCCTCGGCCACCTTGTCGTTGGAGGCGTTCTGCCGTAGCCAGTTCTCGTAGTCGATATCCATCACCATGCTGCGAATGGCGGCAATCGGATCGTTCTGCGCGCACTCCTGGCGCACCCGATCCATCCATTTGGTAAAGCGCTGCAGGCGTTCGGTGAAGCGCGCGTCGAGGTGTTCGCCGAGGCCGATCTCGCCGGCGGCCGCGTACATGCTGATCTTGCGCTCGCTGGCGTAGTTGCCGAGCTTTTCCAGGGTGGTCGAGCCGATCTCGCGGCGCGGCACGTTGATCACCCGCAGGAAGGCGTTGTCGTCGTCCGGGTTGACCAGCAGACGGAAGTAGCTCATCAGGTCCTTCACCTCCTGGCGGGCGAAGAAACTGGTGCCGCCACTCAGGCGATAGGGGATCTGGTGGTGCTGCAGTTTCAGCTCCATCAGCTTGGCCTGGTAGTTACCCCGGTAGAGGATGGCGAAGTCGCTGTACGGGCGCTGGGTGCGCAGGTGCTCGGTAAGAATCTCCAGCGCCACCCGCTCGCACTCGGCATCTTCGTTGCGGGTGCGGATCACGCGAATTTCATCGCCGTGGCCCATTTCCGACCACAGCTGCTTCTCGAACACGTGCGGGTTGTTGGCGATCAGCACGTTGGCGCATTTGAGGATGCGGCTGGTGGAGCGGTAGTTCTGCTCCAGCATCACCACTTTCAGCGACGGATAGTCCTCCTTCAGCAGCATCAGGTTTTCCGGGCGCGCACCGCGCCAGGCGTAGATCGACTGGTCGTCGTCGCCGACCACGGTGAACTGGTTGCGCATGCCCACCAGCATCTTCACCAGCAGGTACTGGCTGGCGTTGGTGTCCTGGTATTCGTCCACCAGCAGGTAGCGGATGCGGTTCTGCCATTTCTCGAGGATGTCGGCGTGCTCCTGAAAGAGCTTCACCGGCAGCAGGATCAGGTCGTTGAAGTCCACCGCGTTGTAGGCCTTGAGCGTGCGCTGGTAGTGCAGGTAGACGATGGCGGCGGTCTGCTCCTTGGGATTGCGCGCCTTGGCCAGGGCTTCGTCGGGCAGGATCAGGTCGTTCTTCCAGCTGTCGATGAGATTCTTCACCTCATCGGCGCCGTCGTCGCCGGAATACTCCTTCTGCATGATGTCGCTGAGCAGCGCCTTGATGTCGCCGTCGTCGAAGATCGAGAAGCCGGGCTTGTAGCCCAGGCGCGCGTATTCCTTGCGGATGATGTTCATGCCCAGGTTGTGAAAGGTGGACACCGTCAGGCCGCGCGCCTCACTGCCCTTGAGCAGGGTGCCGACGCGCTCCTTCATCTCACGCGCGGCCTTGTTGGTGAAGGTCATGGCGACGATGTGCTGGGCGCGAATGCCGCAGTTCTGTACCAGGTGGGCGATCTTGCGCGTGATCACGCTGGTCTTGCCGGAACCGGCACCGGCGAGCACCAGAAGCGGGCCGCCGACGTAGTTCACGGCCTCTTGTTGCCGGGGGTTCAGTCGGGACATGGGATCGATCACAGAAAAATGGCCGGGCATTTTAACAGGCCTGGCGGCTTCTGCCGCGACCGTGCGGAACTGTGGCCTGGTGCACGGAATTGAAGCGCAGCGCGCTGGGTTATCGGAACGGATGCAGTACTCTGGTTCCACTTGCCGGTTTTTTGGCTATATCTCAGGATGTGCGTTCACTTTCACCCCGATGTGATTGATTAGACGTCGGTTAAGACGCGCTCAGGCGACTCGATTCGCCATCATTCTTGATCATTGGGGGAGGTTGCTTGTCCACGCTCGTCGAACCCATGCGCTTGGTTCTGCTGGCGGACTCGCCAGGCTGGGCTGAATCGTTGCGCGAACACCTGGGCGCCCTTGGCAGCCCCTTTCCGCTGATCACCGCACCTTCCTGGGAGGCGGCCAGCAACCTGTTCGATGATCATGCCAGTGGTCTGCTGCTGGCCACGCCGCAGCGAATGCCCGAGGCCGGCCAATGCCCGCTGCCGATGGTGCTGCTGCTCGAAGACGAGCCCGTCGAGGAGCCGAGCGGCGTCAGTGACTGGCTGGTGCGCAGCAGTCTCAACCTCGATGTCTTGCGCCGCTGCCTGCGCTACGCGCGTGAGCAGGGCAATCTCAAACATACCCTGCAGCGTCTCGCCGAGCAGGACCCGCTGACCGGTATCGCCAACCGCCAGGGTTTCCAGACCCTGCTTGCTGCGCGTCTGGCCGAATGCGGCGGCCGCAGCCTGGTGCTGGGGCATCTCGACCTGGATAACTTCCGTCACGCCAATGATGCCCTGGGTTACCAGGGCGGTGACCGCCTGATCCTGCAAGTGGTGGCGCGTCTGAAGAACCTGCTGCAGCCCTGCGACCAGCTGGCTCGCCTGGGCAGCGACGAATTTGCGCTGTTACTGGACGTGCGTCGCGACCCGCAGCGCGTCGAGCGTCTGGCCGAGCGCGTCACCGAAGTGCTGGGTGAGCCCTATTGGGTCGACGGTGAGAGCCTGCTGATCGGTTGCAGCCTGGGGCTGGCCCATGCCCGCGCCGGGGAGGGTGCCGACCCGCTACTATGGCACGCGCATATCGCCATGCAGCAGGCCAAGAGTCAGCAGGGCTGCGTTTTCCACGTCTATGACGAGCGCCTCAACCGTAGTGCACGTAGCCAGGCCGATCTGGAGAGCGAACTGCGCCGTGCGCTGCGCCGTGACGAGCTGGAGCTGCACTACCAGCCCCGTCTGTGCCTGCAGAGCGGGCGCATCGTTGGTCTGGAGGCTCTGGTGCGTTGGCAGCACAGTGAACGCGGGCTGCTCTCGCCCAATGAGTTCGTGCCGCTGGCCGAGGAAACCGGGCTGATCGTGCCGCTCGGTTACTGGGTGATCGCCCGCGCCCTGCGCGACATGCAGTGGTTGCGTGGGCGTGGCCTGCCGGCGCTGCACATGGCGATCAACCTGTCATTCCGTCAGTTCCAGGACAGCCAGTTGCTGCCGACGCTCGGCCGTCTGATCGAAGAGCGCGGTGTCGATGCGCAGTGGCTGGAGTTCGAATTGACCGAAACCGCAGTGATGCGCCGCAGCGAGCAGGTGCAACAGACCATGCTGGCGCTCGGAAGACTTGGCGTGCGTTTTTCCCTGGATGACTTCGGGACCGGTTTCTCCTCCTTCGTCCATCTCAACAACCTGCCGATCACCCTGTTGAAGATCGACAGGAGTTTCGTCGGCGGCATGGGCGAGCGCGCCGAAAATCGCCAGCTGGTGCGGGCGATGATCAACCTGGCGCACAACCTCAATCTCGAGGTGGTGGCCGAAGGGGTGGAAAACATCGAGCAGCTGGACATGCTGCGCCAGTTCGGCTGCGATCAGGTGCAGGGCTATCTGATCAGCAAAGCCTTGCCACTGGCCGAGCTGGCGCGCTTTCTGGTGTTCGGCAAGCACCAGCCGCAGCTCGGCGGATCGTAACCCGTAGCCCGGATACAATCCGGGGCCGTGTGCCGGGCTT
>NZ_JAOCLK010000046.1:0-35747 GCF_029845265.1 Ectopseudomonas oleovorans | reverse complement strand
AAGAAAAACCCCGGCTCTAGGCCGGGGTAGTGACAGAAATTGTCATGACAATAACTTGCACAAACATGACAATTTATCTGCCCGTCGATAAATGATTAGAAATCCAGGTTAGACACCGCCAGGGCGTTTGACTCGATGAAGTCGCGGCGCGGCTCCACAGCGTCGCCCATCAGGGTGTTGAAGATCTGGTCGGCGGCGATGGCGTCCTCGATGGTCACCTTGAGCATGCGGCGCACTTCCGGGTCCATGGTGGTTTCCCACAATTGATCCGGGTTCATCTCACCGAGACCTTTGTATCGCTGGATGCTGTGACGCTTGGTGCTTTCGGTCATCAGCCAGTCCAGCGCTTCTTTGAAGGTGCTGACCGGTTTCTTGCGCTCGCCACGCTGCACGTAGGCGCCTTCTTCCAGCAGGTTATTCAGCTGTTCGCCCAGGGTAGTGACGGTCTTGTAGTCATTGCTGGCGAAGAAGTCGCGGTTGAAGGTAGTGTAGCTGGTAAGGCCGTGAGATTTGACCTCGACCTCCGGCAGCCACAGGTGACGCTCGCGGTCTTCACGCAGACTGGCACTGTAGGTCTGGCCTGACTTCTCGGTAGTCTTCAGACGTGCAGCGAAGCCTTCCAGCCAGTTTTGCATGAAGGCCTGATCAGCGAGCTGCTCCAGCGGAATGCGCGGCAGATAGACGAAGTGCTCGGTGATGTCCTTGGGATAGACACGCGACAGTCGATCCAGGGTTTTCATGACGCCACGGTATTCGCCCACGAGCTTTTCCAGCGCGCCGCCGGACAGGCCTGGGGCATTCTCGTTGACGTGCAGGCTGGCGTCTTCCAGAGCCGACTGGGTCATGTATTCCTCCATGGCCTCGTCGTCCTTGATGTACTGCTCCTGTTTGCCTTTCTTCACCTTGTACAGCGGCGGCTGGGCGATATAGATGTAGCCGCGCTCGATCAGCTCCGGCAACTGACGGAAGAAGAAGGTCAGCAGCAGGGTGCGGATGTGCGAACCGTCGACGTCAGCATCGGTCATGATGATGATGTTGTGGTAGCGCAGCTTGTCGATGTTGTACTCGTCACGGCCGATACCACAGCCGAGCGCAGTGATCAGCGTGCCGACTTCCTGCGAGGAAATCATGCGGTCGAAACGCGCGCGTTCAACGTTGAGGATCTTGCCCTTGAGCGGCAGGATCGCCTGGGTCTTGCGGTTGCGGCCCTGCTTAGCAGAACCGCCCGCGGAGTCACCCTCCACGATGTAGAGTTCGGACAGCGCCGGGTCTTTCTCCTGGCAGTCGGCCAGTTTGCCGGGCAGCCCGGCGATGTCCAGCGCCCCCTTGCGGCGGGTCATCTCACGCGCCTTACGCGCTGCTTCACGGGCACGTGCTGCATCGATCATCTTGCCGACCACAGCCTTGGCTTCGTTGGGGTTTTCCAGCAGGAAGTCGGCAAAGTACTTGCCCATCTCCTGCTCGACCGCGGTCTTCACCTCGCTGGAGACCAGCTTATCCTTGGTCTGCGAGCTGAATTTCGGGTCCGGCACCTTGACCGAGATAATTGCAGTCAGGCCTTCACGGGCATCGTCACCGGTGGTGGCGACCTTGAACTTCTTCGCCAGACCTTCGGCTTCGATGTAGTTGTTCAGGTGTCGGGTGAGGGCAGAGCGGAAGCCCGCCAGGTGAGTACCACCGTCACGCTGGGGAATGTTGTTGGTGAAGCAGAGGATGTTCTCGTTGAAACTGTCGTTCCACTGCAGGGCGACTTCGACACCAACACCGTCTTCTTCACGCTGCACACTGAAGTGGAATACCTGGTTGACTACGGTCTTGTTGGTGTTCAGGTACTCAACGAAGGCTTTCAGGCCGCCCTCGTACTTGAACAGCTCTTCCTTGCCGGTGCGTTCATCACGCAGCAGAATCCCCACGCCGGAGTTGAGGAAGGACAGTTCGCGCAGACGCTTGGCCAGGATGTCCCAGCTGAAGTGGATGTTGGCGAAGGTTTCTTCGGAGGGCTTGAAGTGGATTTGCGTGCCGGTACCGTCGGTATCCCCGACAGCAGTCAGGGGGGCTTGCGGCACACCATGCACATAGGTCTGTTCCCAGATCTTACCGCTACGGCGGATGGTCAGTACCAGCTCCTTGGAGAGGGCATTGACCACCGACACACCCACACCGTGCAGGCCGCCGGATACCTTGTAGCTGTTGTCGTCGAACTTACCGCCGGCGTGCAGCACGGTCATGATGACCTCGGCCGCCGAGACGCCTTCTTCCTTGTGCATATCGACCGGAATACCACGGCCGTTGTCACGCACGCTGATCGACTCATCCGGGTGGATGGTGATGGTGATTTCGCTGCAATAGCCTGCCAGCGCTTCGTCGATGGAGTTATCGACCACCTCGAACACCATGTGGTGCAGACCACTACCATCGTCAGTGTCACCGATGTACATCCCGGGACGTTTGCGTACGGCGTCTAGTCCTTTCAGCACCTTGATGCTGGAGGAGTCGTACGTTTGGTTCTCGCTCATGCCTTCACTCCCGATGGTCTTGGGTCTGGGTGATACGGCCATGTTCCACGTGGAACATGGCAACCGGCGTATCCGTCTGCCAGCCTTCCCTCAACAATTCATGATCCACACAGGTGATGAACACCTGGCAGCGCAAATCTTCCAGCAACCGGCACAATGCCTGGCGATGCTGCTCATCCAGTTCCGACGGTAGGTCGTCCACCAGATAGATACATTGGCCACGCTTGGCTTCATTGACCAGGTGACCCTGGGCAATACGCAACGCGCAAACCACCAATTTCTGTTGTCCTCGCGACAGAATCTCTGCCGCGTTATGCCCCGCAAGCCGCAGCCGCAAATCAGCCCGCTGGGGGCCTGCCTGCGTATGCCCGAGCTGTTGGTCACGGAACAGGGAAGTGGCGAGCACTTCACTCAGCTCACGATCCTTGTCCCACCCCCGGTAGTAACTCAGGGTCAGCCCGTCCAACTCCAGCAGCTCGGCCAAGGTCTGCTCGAACACCGGTTTCAGCGCCTGAATATAGGCTCTGCGATAGGTGTCGATCTCCACGCTGGCACTGCATAATTCGCGGTCCCACGCGGCCTGCGAAGCACCGTCAAGTGTACCATGGCGCAGCCACGAGTTCCGCTGCCGCAGGGCTTTCTGCAAGCGCTGCCAGGCGCCTAGAAAGCGATGTTCCACGTGGAACACACCCCAATCGAGAAACTGCCGGCGAATCTTCGGTGCACCTTCAAGCAGGCGAAAACTATCGGGGTTGATCACCTGCAGTGGCAGTAGCTCAGCCAGCTGCGCAGCACTGCGAGCGTTCTGCCCATCGATACGAATCTGCAGCTCGCCCTGACGGTCGCGAGAGATGCCCAGATTACTGGAGCCGCCTTCAGCTAACTGCACCTGACCGAAAATGGTACAGGCAGGTTTCTCGTAATGAATGACCGGCTGTAGTCGTGTGCTGCGGAAGGAGCGGGCGAGGCCGAGCAGATGGATCGCCTCGAGCACGCTGGTCTTGCCGCTGCCGTTGGCGCCGTGAAGGATGTTGATGCGGGAGGAGGGGGAGAGGGTCACCGGATGCAGATTGCGTACCCCGGTGACCGTGATACGGCTTAGGGACATTAAAGACGCATCGGCATGACAACGTAGGCAGAATCGTCGTTGTCGGCTTCCTGCAGCAGGGCACTGCTGTTGGAGTCGGAGAGGATCAAGCGCACCTGCTCGGTGCCCATCACGCCCAGCACATCCAGCAGATAACTGACGTTGAAACCGATCTCCAGGCCGCTGCCCGCATAGTCGACAACTATCTCTTCCTCGGCCTCTTCCTGCTCAGGGTTGTTGGCTTGAATCTTCAGCAGACCAGATGCCAGGGTCAGGCGAATGCCACGGTATTTCTCGTTGGACAGAATCGCGGTGCGGCTGAAGGCTTCGCGCAGGCCCTGACGATCCGCCAGCACCAGTTTGTCACCACCACGCGGCAGCACGCGCTCGTAATCCGGGAACTTGCCGTCGACCAGTTTCGAGGTGAAGGTGAACTCGCCGGTGTTGGCACGGATGTGATGCTGACCGAGAACGATGGCGACTTCGGCGTCCTGTTCGGTGAGCAGGCGAGCCAGTTCGAGAATACCTTTGCGCGGCACGATGACCTGATGCTTGCCTTCCTGCTGGATGACCGCTTCCATGGAGCACATGGCCAGACGGTGACCGTCGGTAGCGACCGCTCGCAGCAGACCGCTCTGTACTTCCAGGAGCATGCCGTTGAGGTAGTAGCGCACATCCTGCTGGGCCATGGCGAAGCTGGTGCCTTCGATCAAACGACGCAGCTTGGCTTGCGGCAGATTGAAGGTCAGCGAGCCTGGGCCTTCCTCGACGGTAGGGAAGTCGTTGGCCGGCAGAGTCGACAGGGTGAACCGGCTGCGCCCGGCCTTGACCAGCAACTTCTGCTCGTCGACGCGAATGTCAATCAGCGCGTCGCTCGGCAGGCTCTTGCAGATGTCCATCAGCTTGCGCGCCGGCACGGTGATCTCACCCGGTTCGGCGGCATCTTCGAGTGTGACGCGGCCAACCAGTTCGACCTCGAGGTCGGTACCGGTCAGCGACAGCTGCTGGCCTTCGACCACCAGCAGGACGTTAGACAGAACCGGCAGCGTCTGGCGTCGTTCCACGACACCGGCGACCAGTTGCAGGGGTTTCAACAGGGCTTCGCGTTGAATAGTGAAATGCATGGTCTAGTCCCTTGCCTCGTGGAGCTGCATTGATTTGATCAGGTAGTCAGGGTGCGCAGCAGGTTCTTATAGTCCTCGCGGATGTCCGCGTCGGATCCCCTAAGTTCAGCAATCTTACGGCATGCATGCAACACCGTGGTGTGATCGCGGCCGCCGAAGGCCACACCGATTTCCGGCAGGCTGTGATTGGTCAGTTCCTTCGACAATGCCATAGCCACCTGACGCGGCCGGGCGATCGAGCGCGAACGGCGCTTGGAAAGCAAATCGGTGATCTTGATCTTGTAGTACTCAGCGGTGGTGCGCTGAATATTATCGATGCTGACCAGCTTGTCCTGCAGGGCCAGCAGATCCTTGAGCGATTCGCGGATCAGCTCGATGGTGATGTCGCGGCCCATGAAGTGCGAGTGGGCGATCACACGCTTCAGCGCGCCTTCCAGTTCGCGCACATTGGAGCGAATGCGCTGAGCGATGAAGAACGCCGCATCGTGCGGCAGATCGACCTTGGCCTGGTCGGCCTTCTTCATCAGGATCGCCACGCGGGTTTCCAGTTCCGGTGGCTCGACGGCCACGGTCAGGCCCCAGCCGAAGCGCGATTTCAGTCGCTCTTCCAGGCCTTCGATCTCTTTCGGGTAGCGGTCGCTGGTGAGAATCACCTGCTGACCCCCTTCGAGCAGCGCGTTGAAGGTGTGGAAGAACTCCTCCTGGGAGCGCTCCTTCTTGGCAAAGAACTGGATGTCGTCGATCAGCAGCGCATCGACCGAGCGGTAGAAGCGTTTGAATTCGTTGATGGCGTTGAGCTGCAACGCCTTGACCATATCGGCGACGAAGCGCTCGGAGTGCAGGTACACAACCTTGGCGTTTGGGTTCTTCGCCAGCAGGTGATTACCCACAGCATGCATCAGGTGAGTCTTGCCCAAGCCAACGCCGCCATACAGGAACAGCGGGTTGTAACCGTGCTTAGGGTTGTCCGCTACCTGCCAGGCTGCAGCGCGCGCCAACTGGTTCGACTTACCCTCGACGAAGTTATCGAAGGTAAAGGTGCGGTTGAGATAGCTGGTGTGCTTGAGGCCACCTTCGACCTGTACGGTACGTTCGGTGCGTGGCGCCACCGCGGGGGTCGGCGGTTGTGGCGCGGCTCCGCCCATGGAGTCGAAGCTGGCACGCGACGGCTCCTGCTGTGCAGGCGGCGGCACCGGCTTGCTGACGGATGCGGCGGCCTGAACCTGAGCGGCACGCGCAGCAGCAGGCAAAGGGGCCGTTGGCGCGACACGGGCAGTCGCTGCACGCTTGCTGCCTATTAATAAGGAAAGCGCAGGAACCAGACCGCCAGCGCGCTCACCGAGCAACTCGAGCAAACGGCCCAGGTACTTCTCGTTGACCCAATCGAGTACGAAACGATTCGGCGCATACACGCGCAGCTCGTCGCCTTCGGCTTCGACCTGCAGAGGACGGATCCAGGTGTTGAATTGCTGGGCCGGCAACTCGTCGCGCAAAAGCTCGACGCATTGCTGCCATAGTTCCACTGACACTGACTATCCCCTATCCAGGCGGCGATGCAAAAAACAGCCGCCATTGTACCGGCCAACGACCGAGTTATCCACACAGCAGGGCCTAGATGGCCAAGTAAAATCAAAGCCTTAGTTCCATTCATCGGACTTATCAGTAGCGGCGTAAGCCTTGTGGATAAGCCCCCCATAAGCTTCTGTAAAAGCTTGGGGATGAACGGGCGGATAACCCTGCTGTGGGTAAAAGGGCATTCTATCCTCAGGCTGCATGCAGGGCACGCACAGACGAACCACGCCTTTTGGACAGACTTATCATCCCCGCATGAGCAAGCAGGGCCCTGCAGTCAAAGGGTTGTCCACAGACGCTCGCAGCGCCATTCAAAATAAACATAGAAAAAGAGCTTTAAACCCTTTTCCTTCTTTCTATTTCTATCTGACGAATAAGGTTGGTTGGAAATTGACCTACCGCGCGGCTTTCTCTAGAATTGCCGGTCTCTTAAAACCGGGGTCATACCGACCCTAGTCGATCACCCAGGTAACGCACCATGAAACGCACTTTCCAACCCAGCACCATCAAGCGCGCTCGCACCCACGGTTTCCGTGCCCGTATGGCCACCAAGAACGGCCGCGCCGTCCTGTCGCGTCGTCGCGCCAAGGGCCGCAAGCGTCTTGCTGTCTAATTAATCCAGACAGGTGGTGAGTCGAGGCTTCGGCCGGGAAAAGCGACTGCTGACTCCCCGGCAATTCAAGGCAGTCTTCGACTCCCCAAGCGGTAAAGCTCCGGGCAAAAGTGTCCTGCTGCTAGCGCGCGATAACCAGCTTGATCATCCCCGCCTAGGTTTGGTGATCGGCAAAAAGAGCGTCAAGCTCGCCGTCGAGCGCAACCGCATCAAGCGTCAAATCCGCGAGTCCTTTCGCCTCAATCAGGACAACCTGACAGGCTGGGACATCGTGGTGGTCGCCCGCAAAGGGCTAGGCGATCTGGAGAATAGCGAACTTGCTCAGCAGTTCGGCAAACTCTGGAAACGCTTGGCCCGAAGCCGGCCCAGTCGCGACGCAGACTTATCCTCCGGGACAAGCGACAATCCCCATGCGTAAAGCGGCTCTTGCCTGTATCCAGGTTTATCGCTACGCCATCAGCCCACTGATGGCCAGTCACTGCCGTTTCTACCCCAGCTGCTCCTGCTATGCCTATGAAGCCATCGAGCAACATGGCTTCCTGCGTGGTGGCTGGCTGACAGCGCGCCGTCTTGGTCGTTGTCATCCCTGGAATGCCGGCGGTTACGATCCGGTTCCACCCGTTAAAACATCCCGTTCCCCTTCGATGGCCGAATAATCATGGATATCCAACGTTCGATCCTGATCGTCGCCCTGGCAGTCGTGTCCTACCTCATGGTCCTGCAATGGAACGAGGACTATGGCCAGGCTGCCCTGCCAGCCGAGGTTAGTACCTCGACCGCTGCGACGCCTGCTCTGCCCGACACACCTGCTGCAACCGCCAGCACCGGTAACGACGACATTCCTACTGCCGTGGCCGAGCCAACTGCAGCAGCCGTTGCACCGACTGCCGCTGCCAGCGATGAGCTGATTCGTGTCAAAACCGACGTACTCGATCTGGCCATCGACCCGCGTGGTGGCGATATCGTGCAACTGCGTCTGCCGCAGTACCCGCGTCGCCAGGATCGTCCGGACGTCCCCTTCCAGCTGTTCGACAACGGCAACGAGCGGACTTACCTGGCGCAAAGTGGCCTGATCGGCCAGAACGCACCAGACAGCTCCAGCCGTCGTGCCCTGTGGTCGAGCGAAAAGCAAAGCTATGAAATGGCGGCTGACCAGAACAGCCTGGTGGTCGACCTGACCTACAGCGAAAATGGCATCAGCTACATCAAGCGCTTCAGCTTCAAGCGTGGTCTCAACCCGCAGTGCTCGGCGCGTGAGCAACAGTTGAAGAAGCCTGGCTGCATCGATCCGTCCGCCTATCAGGTTGACGTGCGTTACCTGATCGACAACCAGAGCGAGCAAGCCTGGAGCGGTAACCTGTTCGCCCAGCTCAAGCGCGATAACAGCGGCGACCCGTCCTCGACCACCGCTACCGGCACCGCCACCTACCTCGGCGCGGCACTGTGGACCCCCGACGAGCCGTACAAGAAGGTGTCGATGAAGGACATCGACAAGCAGCCCTTCAAGGAAACCGTACAGGGCGGCTGGGTCGCCTGGCTGCAGCACTACTTCGTCACTGCCTGGGTACCGAGCAAGGACAGCACCAACCTGGTACAGACCCGCAAGGACAGCCAGGGTAACTACATCGTCGGCTTTACCGGCCCGTCCGTGCAGGTCGCAGCCGGCGCGCAGGGCGAAACTGGCGCGATCCTCTATGCCGGTCCCAAGCTGCAGGAGCACCTGGCCACCCTGTCGCCGGGTCTGGAACTGACCGTCGACTACGGCTTCCTGTGGTTCCTGGCGCAGCCGATCTTCTGGCTGCTGGAAGCGATCCACAGCGTGCTCGGCAACTGGGGTTGGTCGATCATTGTCCTGACCATCATCATCAAGCTGATCTTCTTCCCGCTGTCGGCTGCCAGCTACCGCTCCATGGCGCGTATGCGCGCCGTATCGCCGAAACTGCAGGCGCTGAAGGAGCAGTTCGGCGACGACCGCCAGAAGATGTCCCAGGCGATGATGGAGCTGTACAAGAAGGAGAAGATCAACCCGCTGGGCGGCTGCTTACCGATCCTGGTGCAGATGCCGGTATTCCTCGCCCTGTACTGGGTACTGCTGGAATCGGTCGAGATGCGTCAGGCGCCCTGGCTGCTGTGGATCACCGACCTGTCGATCAAGGATCCGTTCTTCATCCTGCCGATCATCATGGGCGCGACCATGTTCATCCAGCAGCAGCTCAACCCGACGCCGCCGGACCCCATGCAGGCCCGCGTGCTGAAGCTGATGCCGATCATCTTCACCTTTTTCTTCCTGTGGTTCCCGGCTGGTCTGGTGCTGTACTGGGTGGTCAACAACATCCTGTCCATCGCCCAGCAGTGGTACATTACGCGCAAGATCGAAGCGGCAGCGAAAACGGCCAACGCCTGATTCGCCAAGGCTGCCAAGCATCAAGCAAACGCCCCATGATTGGGGCGTTTTGCTATCCAAGCATTTATCGTAGGAGCGAGCTCTGCTCGCGAATCGCTGTATCCACAAGTTTCGCGAGCAGAGAATCAGGCTTCCCCCTCGCTCCCATATTCAGCCGTACGCATCGAGTAAACCGCCATGAGCCATGCCCGAGACACCATTGCCGCCGTCGCCACTGCCCAGGGTCGGGGTGGTGTGGGCATCGTGCGGGTATCCGGTCCTCTTGCAGGTCAATTGGCTCAGGCCATTTGCCGACGCGAGTTGAAGCCGCGCTTCGCTCATCACGGGCCGTTCTATGGCGAGAGCGAGCTGACGCTGGATGAAGGTCTGGCCATCTACTTTCCTGGCCCCAACTCCTTCACTGGTGAAGACGTACTGGAACTTCAGGGCCACGGTGGCCCGGTGGTGCTCGATCTGCTGCTGCACCGCTGCATGGCGCTGGGGGCACGCCTGGCGCGACCTGGTGAGTTCAGTGAACGCGCCTTCCTCAATGACAAGCTCGACCTGGCTCAGGCCGAGGCCATCGCCGATCTGATCGAAGCCAGCTCCGAACAGGCCGCACGCAATGCCCTGCGTTCGCTGCAGGGCGAGTTCTCCAAACGCGTGCATGCACTGACCGAGTCTTTGATCCAGCTACGCATATACGTCGAAGCCGCCATTGATTTTCCCGAAGAAGAGATCGACTTTCTCGCCGATGGCCATGTGCTGAGCCAGCTCGACAGCGTGCGTACAGACTTATCCACAGTATTGCGCGAAGCGGGCCAGGGCGCCCTGCTGCGCGACGGTATGACCGTGGTCATAGCCGGCCGACCCAATGCCGGCAAGTCCAGCCTGCTCAATGCCCTGGCTGGGCGTGAAGCCGCTATCGTCACTGATATCGCCGGTACCACCCGCGACGTCTTGCGCGAACATATCCATATCGACGGCATGCCCCTGCACGTGGTCGATACAGCGGGTCTGCGTGATACCGACGATCAGGTCGAGCGCATCGGTGTGGAGCGTGCGCTCAAGGCCATCGGCGAGGCCGATCGCGTACTACTGGTAGTGGACTCCACTGCGCCGGAAGCCGCCGAACCCTTTGCTCTCTGGCCAGAGTTTCTGGAGCAGCGTCCGGATCCAGCACGGGTCACCCTGATCCGCAACAAGGCCGACCTTTCCGGCGAAGCGGTAGCGCTGCAAACCAGCGCCGATGGCCACGTCACCCTCAGCCTGTCAGCCAAGTCCGCCGATGGCCTCGAGCTGCTGCGCGAGCACCTGAAAGCCTGCATGGGTTATCAACAGACTGCAGAAAGCGGCTTCAGCGCTCGGCGGCGCCACCTGGAAGCGCTGCACCAGGCAGAGCAGTACCTCGAGCACGGCCGCAATCAGCTCACCCTGATGGGCGCTGGCGAGCTGCTGGCCGAGGATCTACGCATGGCCCAGCAGGCATTGGGCGAGATCACCGGCGCCTTCAGCAGCGACGACCTGCTGGGGCGGATCTTCTCCAGCTTCTGCATCGGCAAGTGAAACCTTCCTCCATGCTCTTGCCAACAGGGCTCTTGTAGGAGCGGATTTATCCGCGAAAGCGCATGCGTGCCCGCCATCAATCTTTCCCCTCCTTGTCATTCCCGGGTTTTCACCCGGGTTAAGAACCCTTGCGCGTCGTCTTGATTCGCGGCGGGGCATCCACTCCTTCACACATCTGACTGGACTTACGCGCCGGGCAGATTTCCCCACAAACGAGCTTGCTGGATCACCAATGAATGGGCTGCTGTTGCGCATCTACTGAGTTATTCAGGCCCAAATAAACCCTGTGGAAAACCGCCCCTGAACCCTGCCCATAACCCTCTGACAAAGCTGGGCGTAACCACCCCTGTGGATAACTGGCACTTCCATCCACAGTGGTTCAGCAGCTTTCTCAGTGGAAGCGAGCAGGATCGACACAGGCTTATCATTCGCTATACACCTCTAAAAGCAAGGGTTACAGATGGTTATCCACAGAAAGGGCTTGCTCTATACATAAACATAAAGAACAAGCTTTATAAAAATTCTCTCTTTCTATTCTTTATAAGCCTGAGCGTATTTCTCACGGGTCAGAGGGTGATCAGTTAAGCAGGTCGATGGGAAAGTCCAGCGCTATCCGGTTGGCTATTTTTTGTGCAGAAGGCTTCATTCAGCAGCCTTAAGTCCCTATACTTGCCGCCTTTCTTTCAGACCCCTTCTCAACAGGCACGAGGTGCGTGGTGGATTTCCCTTCCCGTTTTGACGTGATCGTGATCGGTGGCGGTCATGCCGGTACCGAAGCAGCCCTGGCTGCAGCACGCATGGGCGTGAAGACCCTGCTGCTCACCCACAATGTCGAGACCCTCGGCCAGATGAGCTGCAACCCGGCCATCGGTGGGATCGGCAAGAGCCACCTGGTCAAGGAAATCGATGCACTTGGTGGTGCCATGGCCACGGCTACCGACAAGGGTGGCATCCAGTTCCGTATCCTCAACAGCCGCAAGGGCCCAGCCGTTCGCGCCACACGTGCGCAGGCCGACCGCGTGCTGTACAAGGCTGCGGTACGCGAAATTCTGGAAAACCAGGCCAACCTGTGGATTTTTCAACAGGCTGCTGATGACCTGATTGTGGAAAACGCTCAGGTCAAGGGCGTGGTCACCCAGATGGGCCTCAGGTTCCACGCGGATTCCGTGGTTTTGACCACAGGCACTTTCCTCGGCGGACTTATCCACATTGGTCTGCAGAACTACTCCGGCGGCCGTGCCGGTGATCCGCCCTCCATCGCTCTGGCGCATCGCCTGCGTGAGTTGCCACTGCGCGTCGGTCGCCTGAAGACCGGCACGCCGCCACGCATCGACGGTCGTTCCGTGGATTTCTCGGTGATGACCGAGCAACCGGGTGATACACCCACGCCGCTGATGTCCTTCCTCGGCAAGCGTGAGCATCAGCCCAAGCAGATCAGTTGCTGGATCACCCATACCAACGCGCGTACTCACGAGATCATCGCCGCCAACCTCGACCGCTCGCCGATGTACTCCGGGGTGATCGAAGGTGTTGGCCCGCGCTACTGCCCGTCGATCGAGGACAAGATCCATCGCTTCGCCGACAAGGACAGCCACCAGGTGTTCATCGAGCCGGAAGGCCTGACCACCCATGAGCTATATCCCAATGGCATCTCCACCTCGCTGCCGTTCGACGTGCAGCTGGGGATCGTGCGCAGCATCCGTGGCATGGAGAACGCGCATATCGTGCGTCCGGGCTACGCCATCGAATACGACTACTTCGACCCGCGCGATCTCAAGTACAGCCTGGAAACCAAGGTCATCGCCGGCCTGTTCTTCGCTGGGCAGATCAATGGCACCACCGGCTACGAAGAAGCCGGTGCCCAAGGCCTGCTGGCCGGCTGCAATGCGGCGTTGCGCGCGCTGGGCAAGGAGGCCTGGTGCCCGCGTCGTGACGAAGCCTACATCGGCGTACTGGTCGACGACCTGATCACCCTGGGCACCCAGGAGCCGTACCGCATGTTCACCTCACGTGCCGAATACCGGCTGATCCTGCGCGAGGACAACGCCGACCTGCGCCTGACCGCTAAGGGGCGCGAACTGGGCCTGATCGATGACGAGCGCTGGGCAGCTTTCGAAGCCAAGCGCGAAGGCATCGTGCAGGAAGAGCAGCGCCTGAAGAACACCTGGGTGCGCCCGGGCACGCCGCAGGGCGATGCCATTGCAGCACGCTTCGGCACGCCGCTGGCCCACGAATACAACCTGCTCAACCTGCTAGCTCGCCCGGAGATCGACTACGCCACGCTGATCGAACTGACCGACGCGCCGGTTGTGGATAACCAGGTGGCCGAGCAAGTCGAGATCAAGACCAAGTACGCCGGCTACATCGACCGCCAGCAGGACGAGATCGCCAAACTGCGGGCCAGCGAAGACACCAAGCTGCCGGAAGACCTGGACTACAGCAGCATTTCCGGGTTGTCCAAGGAAATCCAGTTCAAGCTCGGCAATACCCGCCCGGCCACGCTTGGCCAGGCTTCACGGATCCCCGGGGTCACCCCGGCGGCGATTTCCCTGCTGCTGATTCATCTGAAAAAACGTAGCGCCGGACAGAAGCTGGAGCAGAGCGCCTGATGTCGGTCACTCAGCGTCACGCCGAAGAACTGCTGCAGGGTGCCCGCGAACTGGGTATCGAGCTCAGCGCGTTGCAACAGGAACAACTGCTCGCCTACCTGGGCCTGCTGATCAAGTGGAACAAGACCTACAACCTGACCGCGGTGCGCGATCCCAACGAGATGGTCTCGCGCCATCTGCTCGACAGCCTGTCGGTAGTCCCCTTCGTGGCCGAGCTTGGGGATAACTGGCTTGACGTCGGCAGCGGCGGCGGCATGCCCGGTGTACCGCTGGCGATCATGTTCCCCGAGCGCCGCTTCACGCTGCTCGACTCCAACGGCAAGAAGACTCGTTTTCTGGTGCAGGTGAAGCTGGAGCTGAAACTCGCCAACCTCGAGGTTGTCCACAACCGGGTCGAAGCGTATCGACCGGAGCAGCCTTTCGACGGCATCAGCTCGCGGGCTTTCAGCAGCCTGGAAGATTTCAGCAACTGGACGCGCCACCTCGGCAACGCCGACACGCACTGGCTTGCGATGAAGGGCGTGCACCCGGATGACGAGCTGCAGGCGCTGCCGACGGACTTCCGTCTCAGTGCCACGCACGTGTTGCGGGTTCCCGGTTGCCAAGGCCAACGCCATCTGTTGATACTGCGTCGCTCGGTCTAAGGGGAAAGAAGATGGCCAAGGTATTCGCGATCGCCAATCAGAAAGGCGGCGTGGGCAAAACCACGACGTGCATCAACCTGGCTGCTTCACTGGTAGCGACCAAGCGCCGCGTGCTGCTGATCGACCTCGACCCGCAGGGCAATGCGACCATGGGCAGCGGCATCGACAAGCACGCCCTCGAGCACTCGATCTACGACGTGCTGATCGGCGAATGCGACCTGGGCCAGGCCATGCAGTTTTCCGAACACGGTGGCTACCAGTTGCTGCCGGCCAACCGCGATCTGACCGCTGCGGAAGTGGCATTGCTGGAAATGAAGATGAAGGAAAGCCGCCTGCGTTATGCTCTGGCGCCGATCCGCGAGAACTACGATTACATCCTCATCGACTGCCCGCCGTCGCTGAACATGCTGACCATCAACGCCCTAGTCGCCGCCGATGGCGTGATCATCCCCATGCAGTGCGAGTATTACGCGCTCGAGGGCTTGTCCGATCTGGTCAACAGCATCCAGCGCATCGCCCAACTGCTCAATCCCAAGCTGCAGATCGAAGGTCTGCTGCGCACCATGTACGACCCGCGTATCAGCCTGACCAACGACGTCACCGCTCAGCTCAAGGAACACTTCGGCGACAAGCTGTATGACGCCGTGATTCCGCGCAATGTGCGCCTGGCCGAGGCGCCGAGCTTCGGCATGCCGGCGCTGGTCTACGACAAACAATCCCGTGGTGCCATCGCCTACCTGGCCTTGGCCGGCGAGCTGGTGCGCCGTCAGCGCGCCGCCGCGAAAACCGCTACCGCTTAAGGAACATCCGCATGGCTGCGAAGAAACGAGGTCTGGGTCGAGGTCTGGACGCCCTGCTTGGCGGCAACACCGTCAGCGCATTGCAGGAAGAAGCCGCCCAGGTCGATACCCGTGAGCTGCAATACGTGCCGCTGGAGTTGATCCAGCGCGGCAAGTACCAGCCGCGTCGCGACATGGACCAGACTGCGCTGGAAGAACTCGCCGCCTCCATCCGCGCCCAGGGCGTGATGCAACCCATCGTGCTGCGTCCCATCGGTAACGGCCGTTTCGAGATTGTTGCCGGTGAACGCCGTTGGCGCGCCAGCCAACTGGCTGGTCAGGACAAGATCCCGGCCATGGTCCGGGATCTGCCGGATGAAGCCGCCATCGCCATGGCGCTGATTGAGAACATCCAGCGCGAAGACCTCAACCCCATCGAGGAAGCCGTGGCCCTGCAGCGCCTGCAGCAGGAATTCGAGCTGACCCAGCAGCAGGTCGCCGATGCCGTCGGCAAATCCCGCGTCACCATCACCAACCTCCTGCGTCTGATCGCCCTGCCCGAAGAGATCAAGACCCTGCTCGCCCATGGCGATCTGGAAATGGGCCATGCGCGTGCGCTGCTCGGTTTGCCCCTGGAACAGCAGGTCGAAGCGGCGCGACACGTTGTCGCACGCGGCCTGACCGTTCGTCAGACCGAGGCGCTGGTGCGCCAGTGGCTGAGTGCCAAACCGGCCCCGGTTAAAGCCAAGGCCGATCCGGACATCAGCCGCCTGGAACAGAAGCTCGCAGAGCGTCTGGGCTCGCCGGTACAGATCAAGCACGGCAGCAAGGGCAAAGGACAACTGGTGATCCGTTACAGTTCACTCGACGAATTGCAGGGCGTACTGGCGCACATTCGTTGAAACAATTCAGCCTATAGTCCAGGTCCACTGCTACTGCAGCACGGTTGATCAGGCGTAGGCAGGCCCATATACTCCCCGCGCTATTTTGTCGGCTATGAGCCGAGATTCGGTGGCTTTTAGGGAGAGGTCGATGGGCATCCCGAGTAAGGCCCCGTTTCATCGTCAGCCAGGTTTTCCGATCCTGATTTTTCAGGCCATCGTGACGGCTGCAATTGCAGTGGTTTTTGCCATCAGTGGCGGATGGGTTGCGGCCTATTCGGCATTGTTGGGTGGGCTGATCGCCCTGTTGGCCAACGCGTATTTTGCATTCAAGGCCTTTCGTTATTTTGGCGCGCGTTCGGCCCGAGCCATCGTCCAGTCGATCTGGGCCGGGGCCATGGGTAAATGGATTATCACGGCAGTGCTGTTTGCACTGGCGTTCGTAGGGGTTGAACCACTTGCACCGATGCAGCTGTTCATCGGTTATCTGCTGGCCCTGTTGGCAGCAGCCTGTGCACCCCTGCTCATGAAAGTTTTCTGAAGCATTGGACCGTTTGAGGCGTTTATGGCTGATACCCCAGCAGAATATATCCAGCATCACCTGCAGAACCTGGTCTACGGCGCTCATCCGGACAAGGGCTGGATCATTGCCCAGACCCCGGAAGAAGTGAAAGCCATGGGCTTCTGGGCTGTCCATGTGGACACCCTGGGCTGGTCGCTGTTCATGGGCCTGATCTTCGTCACCCTGTTCCGCATGGCTGCCAAGCGCGCGGTGACCGGTGTACCGACCGGCCTTCAGAACATGGCCGAGATGTGCATCGAATTCGTCGAGGGTATCGTCAAGGATACCTTCCATGGCAAGAACCCGCTGGTTGCGCCGCTGGCCCTGACTATCTTCGTCTGGGTGTTCCTGATGAACAGCCTGAAGTGGATTCCGGTCGACTACATTCCCGGTCTGGCTTCGCTGTTGGGCCTGCCGTACTTCAAGATCGTTCCCACCGCTGACCCCAACGGTACCTTCGGTATCTCCCTGGGCGTGTTCCTGCTGATCATTTTCTACAGCATCAAGGTCAAGGGCATCGGTGGCTTCACCAAGGAACTGTCGTTCACCCCGTTCAATCACTGGGCGCTGATTCCTTTCAACCTGTTCCTGGAAATCATCGGCCTGTTGACCAAGCCGCTGAGCCTGGCCCTGCGTCTGTTCGGCAACATGTATGCCGGTGAAGTGGTGTTTATCCTGATCGCGTTGCTGCCCTTCTACGTTCAGTGGGGTCTCAACGTGCCATGGGCTATCTTCCACATCCTGGTAATCCCGCTGCAGGCGTTCATTTTCATGGTGCTGACCGTGGTGTATCTGAGTGCTGCGCACGAAGATCACCACTGATCGACATCGAAAAACCCGAAAACCCCTAACTCGTAACCTTAACCTCTAAAAACTCTGGAGCTAACTATGGAACTCGTCTACATCGCCGCTGCCATCATGATCGGTCTGGGTGCCCTGGGTACCGGTATCGGCTTCGCCCTGCTGGGCGGCAAGCTGCTGGAATCCACCGCTCGCCAGCCTGAGCTGGGCCCGCAGCTGCAAACCAAGACCTTCCTGATGGCTGGTCTGCTCGACGCCGTTCCGATGATCGGTGTGGGTATCGCGATGTACCTGATCTTCGTTGTCGCGGGTTAAGAGTTCCTGAGTTCGAGGCAGCAGAACACTGCTGCCTCTTCAGGCTTTTCTTCCCTGAACACGAGATAGCACGAGGTAAATCGCTGTGAACATTAACCTGACCCTGTTCGGTCAAACGATTGCCTTCGCTATTTTCGTCTGGTTCTGCATGAAGTTCGTATGGCCGCCGCTGACGCAGGCCATGCAGGAACGCCAGAAGAAAATCGCAGAAGGTCTGGATGCTGCCGGGCGCGCCGAGCGCGATCTGCAGTTGGCCCAGGAACGCGCTGCCCAGATGCTTCGTGAAACCAAAGAGCAAGCTGCCGAGATTCTCGACCGGGCGAACAAGACCGCCAACGCAATCGTCGAAGAAGCCAAGGCTCAGGCCCGCTCCGAAGGTGAAAAGCTGATCGCTGGCGCCAAAGCCGAAATCGATCTGGAAGTGAACCGTGCCAAGGATCAACTGCGTGCACAGGTAGCAGCTCTGGCTGTCATCGGCGCCGAGCAGATCCTGCAGTCCACCGTGGACGGCGCTGTGCACAACGATCTGGTCGCAAAACTGGCCTCTCAACTCTAAGCGAGGCTCGCGATGATCAATACCAACACGCTCGCTCGGCCCTACGCGAAAGCTGCGTTTGAGTTTGCCAGTGCTGCACAGCAGGCCGATGCCTGGCTGAACATGCTGTCGTTGTCGGCAGCTGCCGTTCAGACGCCGGCCGTGGCTCAGCAGTTGGTCAACCCGGCGTTGACCGATGAGCAGAAAGTCAATGTACTGGCGCAGATTTGTGCCGGTCACATCGACGCTTCGTTCAGCAACTTCCTGCGTTCGCTGGGCAGCAACGACCGACTGTCGCTGTTGCCGGTGGTACGCGAACAATTTGCCGTGCTGAAGGCTGAAGCCGAACGCGCCCTCGATGTCGAGGTCGAGTCGGCTTTCGAGCTTAATGCCGAACAATTGCAAACTCTGGCTGCCGCCCTTTCCAAGCGGCTCGATCGCACCGTCCAGCCCAAGCCCGTGGTCAATCCCGCCCTGATCGGCGGCGTTGTCATTCGTGCAGGTGACCTGGTCATCGACGGTTCGGTCCGCGGCAAGCTGAACAAGCTGGCCGAAGCGTTGAAATCCTGATTTGAGGGAACTGGCATGCAGCAACTGAATCCTTCCGAAATTAGCGAAATCATCAAGCAGCGCATTCAGTCGCTTGATGTAACCGCTCAAGCCCGTAATGAAGGCACCATCGTCAGCGTTTCCGACGGTATCGTGCGCATTTACGGCCTCGCCGACGTCATGTACGGCGAGATGATCGAATTCCCTGGTGGCGTCTACGGTATGGCCCTGAACCTGGAGCAAGACTCCGTGGGTGCCGTGGTACTGGGTAGCTACCTGACTCTCGCCGAAGGCATGAGCGCCAAGTGCACCGGCCGCATCCTGGAAGTCCCGGTTGGTCCGGAACTGCTGGGCCGCGTTGTCGACGCACTGGGTAACCCGATCGATGGCAAAGGCCCGATCAATGCCGCCGCTAGCGACGCCGTTGAAAAGGTTGCGCCGGGCGTGATCTGGCGTAAGTCGGTCGACCAGCCGGTGCAGACCGGTTACAAGTCGGTCGATGCCATGATCCCGGTAGGCCGTGGCCAGCGCGAGCTGATCATCGGTGACCGTCAGATCGGTAAGACTGCTCTGGCCGTCGACGCCATCATCAACCAGAAAGACAGCGGCATCCGTTGCGTCTACGTCGCCATTGGTCAGAAGCAATCGACCATCGCCAACGTGGTGCGCAAGCTGGAAGAGGCTGGCGCTCTGGCCAACACCATCGTGGTAGCAGCGTCGGCTTCCGAATCGGCTGCCCTGCAGTTCCTCGCGCCGTACTCCGGTTGCACCATGGGTGAATACTTCCGCGACCGCGGTGAAGATGCTCTGATCGTGTACGACGACCTGTCCAAGCAGGCCGTTGCCTACCGTCAGATCTCCCTGCTGCTGCGCCGTCCGCCAGGCCGTGAAGCCTACCCGGGCGACGTGTTCTATCTCCACAGCCGTCTGCTGGAGCGCGCTTCCCGCGTTTCCGAAGAGTACGTCGAGAAGTTCACCAATGGCGCTGTGAAGGGCAAGACCGGTTCCCTGACTGCTCTGCCGATCATCGAAACCCAGGCCGGTGACGTTTCCGCGTTCGTTCCGACCAACGTGATCTCGATCACCGACGGTCAGATCTTCCTGGAATCGGCCATGTTCAACTCGGGTATCCGTCCGGCCGTCAACGCTGGTATCTCGGTATCCCGTGTCGGTGGCGCGGCTCAGACCAAGATCATCAAGAAGCTCTCCGGTGGTATCCGTACCGCTCTGGCTCAGTACCGTGAACTGGCTGCTTTCGCCCAGTTCGCTTCTGACCTGGACGAAGCCACCCGCAAGCAGCTTGAGCATGGTCAGCGCGTCACCGAGCTGATGAAGCAGAAGCAGTATGCGCCGATGTCCATTGCCGAAATGTCGGTGTCCCTGTACGCAGCCGAGCGTGGCTTCCTGCAGGACGTCGAAGTCGCCAAGGTCATCAGCTTCGAGCAGGCTTTGATCGCCTTCTTCAAGCGTGATTACGCCGACCTGATGGCGAAGATCAACGAGAAAGGTGACTTCAACGACGAGATCGACGCTGGCCTGAAAGCCGGTATCGAGAAGTTCAAGGCCACCCAAACCTGGTAACCGCAGCGGGGGCTTCGGCCCCCGCCTGCTTGAACCAAAAGGTGTGAAATGGCAGGCGCAAAAGAGATTCGCAGCAAGATTGCGAGCATCAAAAGCACGCAAAAGATCACCAGCGCCATGGAAAAAGTGGCGGTCAGCAAAATGCGCAAGGCTCAACAGCGCATGGCTGCCGGTCGCCCCTACGCCGAGCGTATTCGTCAGGTGATTGGTCACCTGGCCAACGCGAACCCGGAATACCGCCACTCGTTTATGGTGGAGCGTGATGTAAAGCGCGTCGGTTATATCGTGGTGACTTCGGATCGTGGTCTGTGCGGTGGCTTGAACATCAACCTGTTCAAGGCGTTGTTGAAAAGCCTGAAGGAATGGCGCGACCAGAAGGTCGAGGCCGATTTCTGCGTGGTAGGCAGCAAGGGCGCGAGCTTCTTCCGCAGCAACGGGGGCAACGTGGTTGCCGCCATTAGCAAGCTGGGTGAAGAACCGTCCATCAACGACCTGATCGGTAGCGTCAAGGTCGTGCTGGATGCCTACGCCGAGGGTCGTATCGACCGCCTGTATCTGGTGTCGAACAAGTTCGTCAACACCATGACGCAGAAGCCGGAAGTGCAGCAGTTGCTGCCGCTGGCCGCCAGCGATGCGCAGGGTGTACAGAAAGGTATGTGGGACTACGTGTACGAGCCGGATGCCCAGCAACTGCTGGATGCCCTGTTGGTACGCTACATCGAGTCGCAGGTCTATCAGTCCGTGGTCGAGAACAGCGCGTGCGAACAGGCTGCGCGGATGATCGCGATGAAGAACGCAACCGACAACGCCGGTGATCTCATCAAAGACCTGCAGCTGGTTTACAACAAGGCGCGTCAGGCAGCGATCACCCAGGAAATTTCGGAAATCGTCGGCGGCGCTGCCGCGGTTTAAGAACGGTTCAAATATTCAGAGGAACCAAAGATGAGTAGCGGACGTATCGTTCAAATCATCGGCGCCGTTATCGACGTGGAATTCCCGCGCGATCAGGTGCCGAACGTATACGAAGCCCTGAAGGTACAGGGCGCTGAAACCACCCTGGAAGTCCAGCAGCAGCTGGGCGACGGCGTGGTACGTACCATTGCCATGGGTTCGACCGAAGGCCTCAAGCGTGGCCTGGACGTCAACAGCACTGGCAAGGCCATCTCCGTACCGGTCGGTAAAGCGACCCTGGGCCGGATCATGGACGTGCTGGGCAACCCGATCGACGAAGCCGGCCCCATCGGTGAAGAAGAGCAGTGGGAAATCCACCGCGCTGCACCGAGCTATGCCGAGCAAGCCGGTGGCAATGACCTGCTGGAAACCGGGATCAAGGTTATTGACCTGGTCTGCCCGTTCGCCAAGGGTGGTAAGGTCGGTCTGTTCGGTGGCGCCGGTGTCGGCAAGACCGTGAACATGATGGAACTGATCCGTAACATCGCCATCGAGCACAGCGGTTATTCCGTGTTCGCCGGTGTAGGTGAGCGTACTCGTGAGGGTAACGACTTCTACCACGAGATGAAGGACTCCAACGTTCTCGACAAGGTAGCCCTGGTCTACGGTCAGATGAACGAGCCACCAGGCAACCGTCTGCGCGTCGCGCTGACCGGTCTGACCATGGCCGAGAAGTTCCGTGACGAAGGCCGTGACGTTCTGCTGTTCGTCGACAACATCTACCGTTACACCCTGGCCGGTACCGAAGTATCCGCACTGCTCGGCCGTATGCCGTCGGCAGTAGGTTACCAGCCGACCCTGGCCGAAGAGATGGGCGTTCTGCAGGAGCGTATTACCTCCACCAAGAAAGGCTCCATTACCTCGATCCAGGCCGTCTACGTACCTGCGGACGACCTGACCGACCCGAGCCCGGCGACCACCTTCGCCCACTTGGACGCCACCGTCGTACTGAGCCGTGACATCGCTTCCCTGGGTATCTACCCGGCCGTTGACCCGCTGGACTCCACCAGCCGTCAGCTGGATCCGAACGTGATCGGCCAGGAGCACTACGAGACCGCTCGTGGCGTTCAGTATGTTCTGCAGCGCTACAAGGAGCTGAAGGACATCATCGCGATCCTGGGTATGGACGAACTGTCCGAAGACGACAAGCTGCTGGTAGCGCGCGCTCGTAAGATCCAGCGCTTCCTGTCCCAGCCGTTCTTCGTGGCTGAGGTCTTCACCGGTGCCCCGGGCAAGTACGTGTCCCTGAAGGACACCATTGCCGGCTTCAGCGGCATTCTCAAAGGCGATTACGACCACCTGCCGGAACAAGCGTTCTACATGGTAGGCGGCATCGACGAAGCCATCGAGAAAGCCAAGAAACTGTAAGTAATGGGTGCGCCCTCCAGAGGGCGTCCGCGCCGGAGCGGGCAGCAGCCCGATCCGGCCTCTCAACCGAGGCATTGTTATGGCTATGTCAGTCCACTGCGATATCGTCAGTGCGGAAGAAGAGCTGTTCTCGGGGCTGGTGGAAATGGTCATCGCCCACGGTCACCTCGGTGACCTGGGTATCCTGCCGGGCCACACCCCGCTGCTGACCGATCTCAAGCCGGGTCCGGTGCGAGTGATCAAGCAGGGTGGCACCGAGGAGGTGTTCTACATCTCCGGTGGCTTCCTGGAGGTTCAGCCGAGCATGGTGAAGGTACTTGCCGACACCGCTGTTCGCGCCGGCGACCTGGATGAAGCCGCCGCCATCGAGGCGCGCAAGGCGGCCGAGAAGGCGCTGAGCGAAAAGGGCACCGAGTTCGACTACGGCAGTGCGGCAGCACGCCTGGCCGAGGCAGCTGCCCAGCTGCGCACCATCGAAGAAATGCGCAAGAAGTTCGGCGGCCGCATCCGCTGATCGCGTATCGCGGTATCACGTAAAGGGGCGACTTAGGTCGCCCCTTTACGTTTCTGGCAAAATAGCGCTTTCTTCGCGCGGCCCTCTGGCCGCGGCCAACTCTTGCCCAGCAAGGAGCTTTCTATGAGTCTGGATATCGTCATTCTTGCCGCTGGCCAGGGCACGCGCATGCGTTCGGCGCTGCCCAAGGTACTGCACCCGGTCGCCGACAAACCCATGCTCGGGCATGTCATCGACACCGCACGCAGCCTGCAGCCGCAGAGCATCCAGGTGGTGATCGGGCATGGCGCCGACACCGTGCGCGAGCGCCTGGCCGCCGATGACCTGAATTTCGTCATCCAGGCCGAGCAGCTGGGTACCGGCCATGCCGTGGCTCAGGCTCTGCCACAGCTCAGCGCCGAGCGCGTGCTGATTCTCTATGGCGACGTGCCGCTAATCGAGCCTGCCACCCTGCAGCGCCTGCTGGCCCTGGTCAGCGATGATCAGTTGGGCCTGCTCACCGTCGAGCTGGCTGACCCGACCGGTTACGGCCGTATCGTCCGTGATGAGGCCGGCGTGGTGCAGGCCATCGTCGAGCACAAGGACGCCAGCGACGCGCAGCGGCAGATCCGCGAAGGCAATACCGGCATCCTCGCCGTACCGGGCAAGCGCCTGGCCGACTGGCTGGGGCGTCTGTCCAACAGCAACGCCCAGGGCGAGTACTACCTGACCGACGTGATCGCCATGGCCGTTGCCGATGGCCTGACCGTGGCCACCGAGCGTGCCGCCGACGAGATGGAAGTGCTGGGTGCCAATGACCGCATTCAGCTCGCGCAGCTCGAATGCCATTACCAGCAGCGGATGGCCCGCCGCCTGATGGCCCAGGGCGTCACCCTGCGCGATCCGCATCGTTTCGATGTGCGTGGCGAAGTCAGCATTGGCCGCGACGTGACCATCGACATCAACGTCATCCTCGAAGGCAAGGTAGTGATCGAGGACGATGTGCAGATCGGCCCCAACTGCGTGATCAAGGACTCGGTGCTGCGCAAGGGCGCCATCGTCAAGGCCAACAGCCACCTGGAAGGTGCCGAGATGGGCGAGGGCGCCGACTGTGGTCCGTTCGCCCGCCTGCGTCCCGGCACCAAACTGGGCGCCAAGGCTCATGTGGGTAACTTCGTCGAGCTGAAGAACGCCGTGCTGGGGCAGGGCGCCAAGGCCGGCCACCTGAGCTATCTGGGCGATGCCGAGATCGGTGCGCGCAGCAATATCGGCGCCGGCACTATCACCTGTAACTACGACGGTGCCAACAAGTTCCGCACCATTATGGGCGAGGACGTATTCATCGGCTCCAACAGTGCCCTTGTGGCGCCTGTCACGCTGGGCGACCGTGCGACCACGGGTGCCGGTTCGGTAGTGACCAGCGATGTGGCGGCCGATATGCTGGCAGTGGGTCGGGCCAAGCAGCGCAATATCGAAGGCTGGAAGCGCCCCACCAAGAAGTGAACCCGATCGGGTCTGGGTGACCGGGCCTGTGGATAACCTGCCGGAGACAGTCCTGTATGCTCGGTGTGACGGATTACGCTGCCTTCGTGGTGGCCTTCATCATTCTTCTGGCCATTCCCGGGCCGGGTAACCTGGCCTTGATTCTCTCCACGGGCAAGGGCGGCATCCGCGGTGGTCTGGCCTCGACTTTCGGCATCATCTTCGGTGATCAGGTGTTGCTGTGGTTGGCGGTAGCCGGTGTCGCCGCGCTACTCAAGGCCTATCCGGCAGCCTTCCATCTGGTGCAATGGCTTGGCGCCGGCTATCTGGTCTACCTCGGCCTGCGCATGATCCTGGCCAAGCCGGGGGCGGCGCCGACACTGGAGATCAAGCCGCGCCAGTACCTCTGGCAAACCCTGGTGATCACGGTCTTCAACCCCAAGGCCATCATTTTCTATATTGCCTTCTTCCCGCTGTTCATCGATCCGCAGCGGCATCAGGGCTTGATTACGTTCGGTTTCATGGCCGTGACCATCATGGCGCTGACCTTTCTCTACGGCTTGCTCGTCGTACTGCTGACGCACTTTCTCGCCGAGCGCATGCGCTCCAACCCGCGTATCGCCCGTGGTCTCGAGAAGCTGGCGGGGCTGTGCCTGGTCGGCTTCGGGGTCAAACTGACATTGAACTGATCGACGGACGCTTGCGGGCTTTTCGATCATATGTTTTGATTCGCGCCATTATCTTTCGAATCGAAACTTAAGCATGTCGAAGCGCAACACGCCGCAACGTCGTCACACCATCCTCGCCTTGCTCGCCGAGCAGGGCGAAGTGAGCGTGGACGCCCTGGCCCAGCACTTCGCCACCAGCGAAGTGACCATTCGCAAGGACCTCGCCGCTCTTGAAAAGAACGGCCTGCTGCTGCGTCGCTACGGCGGCGCGGTGCCGGTGCCGCAGGAGCTGATCAGCGAGCCGACGCAGTTCGTTTCCCCGCACAAACAGGCGATTGCCCGTGCCGGCGTGGCGCGCATCCGCGAGCACGCGCGGATCATCATTGACAGCGGCACCACCACGGCAGCGATGATCCCGCAGCTTGGCTACAAGCCCGGGCTGGTGGTGATGACCAACTCGCTCAATGTGGCCAACGCCCTGCGCGAACTCGAACACGAGCCGGTGCTGCTGATGACCGGCGGTACCTGGGATCCGCACTCGGAATCCTTCCAGGGCCAGGTGGCCGAACAGGTGCTGCGTTCTTACGACTTCGACCAACTGTTCATTGGCGCCGACGGCATCGACCTGGAGCGTGGTACCACCACCTTCAACGAGCTGCTCGGTCTGTCGCGGGTGATGGCCGAGGTGGCTCGCGAAGTCATCGTCATGGTCGAGAGCGACAAGATCGGCCGGCGCATTCCCAATCTGGAACTGCCCTGGAGCAGCCTCCACACCCTGATTACCGACGAGCGCCTGGATACCCAGGCCGCCGAACAGATACGCGCGCGTGGCATCCAGCTGATCCTCGCGCCGCTGGAAAACTAAGGAGAGCCCCATGTGTGGAATCGTAGGCGCCATCGCCGAGCGCAATATCACCCCTGTCCTGGTCGAAGGCCTCAAGCGCCTGGAATACCGCGGTTACGACAGCGCCGGTGTAGCGCTGCTGACCGAGCAGGGTGCACTGGATCGCCGTCGCCGGGTCGGCAAGGTCAGCGAACTGCAGGCTGCGCTGGACGCCGAGCCGCTGGCCGGGCGTCTGGGCATCGCCCACACTCGCTGGGCCACCCACGGTGCGCCGAGCGAGCGTAATGCTCACCCACACTTCTCCGGCCAGGATCTGGCCGTGGTGCACAACGGCATCATCGAGAACCACGAAGCGCTGCGTGAGCGCCTCAAGGGCCTGGGCTATGTCTTCAGCTCCGATACCGACACCGAAACCATCGTCCACCTGCTCGAGCACAAGCTGCAGCAGTTCGGCGACCTTGCGGCCGCGCTCAAGGCTGCAATCCCGGAACTGCACGGCGCATACGGCCTGGCCGTGATCAGTGCCAAACAGCCGGATCGTCTGCTCGCTGCGCGCAGTGGCAGCCCGCTGGTGATCGGTCTCGGTCTGGGGGAAAACTTCCTCGCCTCCGACCAGTTGGCCCTGCGCCAGGTCACTGACCGTTTCATGTACCTGGAAGAAGGCGATATCGCCGAAATCCGCCGCGACGGCGTGCAGATCTGGGACGCGAGTGGCAATCCGGTGCAGCGTGAAGCCGTGCAGTACCACGAAGGTGCCGAAGCCGCCGACAAGGGCGAGTACCGCCACTTCATGCTCAAAGAAATCCACGAGCAACCGAAGGTGGTGCAACGCACCCTGGAAAGCCGTCTGGGCAGCGATCATGTACTGGTGCAGGCCTTCGGCCCGCAGGCGGCCGAGCTGTTTGCCAAGGTCAAGAACGTGCAGATCGTCGCCTGCGGTACCAGCTACCACGCTGGTATGGTCGCCCGTTACTGGTTGGAAGAGCTGGCTGGCATTCCCTGCCAGGTCGAGGTGGCCAGCGAATTCCGTTACCGCAAGGTGGTAGTGCAGCCGGACACCCTGTTCGTCAGCGTCTCGCAGTCCGGCGAAACCGCCGACACCCTCGCCGCACTGCGCAACGCCAAGGAGAAGGTGCCGGGTCAGGGCGGCTACCTGGCCAGCCTGGTGATCTGTAACGTCGGCACCAGCTCGCTGGTACGCGAATCCGACCTGTGCCTGCTGACCCAGGCCGGCCCGGAAATCGGTGTGGCCTCGACCAAGGCCTTCACCACCCAGCTGGTCGGCCTGATGCTGCTGACCTTGGCCCTCGGCCAGGTCCACGGCACCCTGGACAAGGCGCTGGAAGCGCAACTGGTAGACGAACTGCGTCGCCTGCCGACCCGTCTGGGCGAAGCCCTGGCCATGGACAAGACCGTAGAGAAAATCTCCGAACTGTTCGCCGAGAAGCACCACAGCCTGTTCCTCGGCCGTGGCGCGCAGTATCCGGTGGCCATGGAGGGCGCGCTCAAGCTCAAGGAAATCTCCTACATCCACGCCGAGGCCTACCCGGCCGGCGAGCTCAAGCACGGTCCTCTGGCCCTGGTGGATGCCGACATGCCGGTGGTCACAGTCGCGCCGAACAACGAGCTGCTGGAAAAGCTCAAATCCAATCTGCAGGAAGTGCGTGCACGGGGTGGCGAACTGATCGTCTTCGCTGATCAGCAGGCCGGCATGAGCAACGGCGAGGGCACCCACGTGGTGGCCATGCCGCATATCCACGACCTGCTCGCGCCGATCCTCTACACCGTGCCGCTGCAGCTATTGTCGTACTACGTCGCCGTACTCAAGGGCACCGACGTCGACCAGCCGCGTAATCTGGCGAAAAGCGTCACGGTCGAATAAGGCCGCCTGGGAAGAAAAAGCCCGTTGTGGGATGAAAATAAAGTTTCATCCATGAAAATAGAGTGTCATCCATACAAATAAAGTTTCATCCTAATCCAGCATCCGCTATGTTGAGTTTATCGACGCAACGGATGTTGGTTTTCTCATGGCTGGGACATTCAAGGGGCTGAACCAGGCTCAGATCGACAGAAGGCTCAAGGAAGGCCGTGGCCAAGGTCACGGGCCGGACTACAAGCCGTTCATCTACACCAGAGATGTGTCCTCTCTGGGACGTTCTCACCGCCTACCCGGCAGCAAGACCCGTCGGCTGCACCATCTCCTATCCGATCTTGAGCTAGCTATTTTCCTGACTCTGGACTGGTCTTTCCACGTCACCGACATTCGGGAACAGTTTCCAATGCGGGTCGATGACACCGTGCGGATCGCCGAGGAGTTTGGCCTTCCGCATGGCCACTACCAGAGCACCCCGCAGGTGCTGACTAGCGACTTCCTGGTGGACTTTGACGACCCGAAACGGCCTACCGTTGCGATACAGGCCAAGTACAGTGCAGACCTGCAGAGGCCAGAAGTAATTGAAAGACTAGAGCTCGAAAGACGCTACTGGCAGGAGAAAGGCATTCCCTGGGTCATCGTCACGGAGCGCGAGGTATCCAGGGAGGCATTTTCCAATATCCAATGGCTCTATCCCGCCCAGGCTGAAGACGACATATCCCTGGACGACCTCGCACACTATCGGGAGCTGTTCCTGCACGAATTTCAGCGTCATCCCGACTGGAAGCTGATAGCTATTGCCCAGGGACTAGATGCCTCCGGTCAACTTGAGTCCGGCCAGGCGCTGTATTGGCTGCGGCAATTGCTGGCTAGGCACTGTTTCCTGTTCGACATCGGCAAGCCCTATCGGGAGCTGAAACCGAAAGATCTGGCTGGTAACCCTAACCAGACGTTGCAGGGGTTGAACCATGTTGCCCGTTAATCAGGTTTTCCGGATGGGAGAGCTGCGCAAGCGCTTGCTCTGGTCTGGCACCGAGCAGGCGGTCTGGATCGACATCGATTCGGACACGGCGCTACCCGAGCCAATACAGGTTGCAGAGCTGGAACAGCTGCTCATTGGTAGGGAGTTGGAGTGCATTGACGACCCGTTCGAGGATACCGTCCTGCGGGAAGTAGAAGACGGCTCACTTGACCAGCAGAAGCGCGATGAACTCTGGGAAATGCTGGCGGAGGTCGTCCAAGATCCAGAGTTATTCGTGCGCCGATCCAGAGGGCAAATCGTTATAGGCATTATGGAACGGCATGGTGTTACCAAGCAGACTGTATATAGGTTGTTGAGACGTTTCTGGCAGCGGGGGATGTGCAGGAACGCCTTGTTGCCGGACTACGTCAATTCGGGTGCTCGAGGTCAGCGGCGAAAGCCGAGCCAGGCCAAGCTAGGCAGACCAAGGGTGGTGAGAGAGGGGCGGGGAAGCAACGTCACACCAGACATGGAGCGTATTTTTCGCCGGGTTATCGAGCTGCGCTTGCTTAAGGAAAAGCATCCACCCATTCCAGATGCCTATGCTTCAGGATTGAACCTGCTTCGTGCAGCGCTACCGAAACTATCGGCCACAGAGCTGCCGACCTTGGAGCAATTCCGTTACTTCTACAGACGCGAATACCACTTCACCGAAACATTGCCGCACAGGATGTCCGCAGTGGATTTCGCCAAGGACATTCGCCCAATCAGCAGCACCTCGACGGCCGAAACACTTGGTCCCGGATACCGTTACCAGATCGACGCTACTATTGCCGACATCTATCTGGTTTCAGAGCATGACCGTAGCCTCACTGTCGGCAGGCCCGTTGTGTATATGGTGATCGACGTGTTCAGCCGCATGGTCGTTGGCATGTATGTCGGATTCGAAGGCCCCTCCTGGGTCAGTGCCATGGTGGCATTGGCCAATACGGTCGCCGACAAGGTTGAGTATTGCCGTCAGTATGGCGTGGAGATCGATGCCAGCGACTGGCCGGTCAAAGGCTTGCCGGATGTGGTGCTGGCTGATAAGGGCGAACTGAATGGCACCAAGGTGGAAGCATTTTCCCAAGCCTTCGGCGTTCGCATCGAGAATGCACCGGCCAGGCGAGGAGATGCCAAGGGGATCGTCGAACGTTATTTCCGGACGGTGCAAGAGCGTTTCAAGCCCTATGCCAGCGGTGTGGTCGAGCACACCACCAGCCGGAAGCGGGGTGGCCACGACTACAGGCTTGATGCCAGTCTGACCTTGCCCGAGTTCACCCAGATCATCATTGCCGGCATCCTCTACCACAACAACTTTCACACCTTGAGCAAATACGACAGGACCTCTGGTATGCCGGGCGATCTGCCAGCCATCCCAGTCATGCTATGGAACTGGGGCTTGGCCAACCTGACCGGCCGGTTACGTACTGCGCCCGAGGAGCTGGTGCGGATCAATCTTTTGCCCCATGAGTCGGCCACGGTTTCGGAGCTGGGAATCAGGCTGTTCGGCTGCTTCTACACCTGCCAGGAAGCAATCAGGGAGGGTTGGTTTCACCGAGGTCAGGGGCGCCGGCCGACAGGGGTAACGGTCGCATACGATCCGCGTAGCGCCGACCACATCTACCTGCGGCCATCCAATAGTCTCAAGGACTACTGGGTTTGCGATCTTGCCGACCGCAGTCGACGCTTCAGGGGGATGACCTTCTGGGATGTCTGGATGCTGTCCAGAGAGGAACGGCGTAGCGATACCAACGCGGCGGCGGAAGCTTTGGTAGAGAGAGGCAATCTTCTGAAGCAGATCGAGTCCATCGTTGCCCAGGCAGAGGATGCCAGTCCGGTCAAAACGGGTATGACCACGAAGGATCTGGGAACCCAGATCCGCGAGAACAAGCAGCAGGAAAAGCGCCAGGAACGCCAGAAAACAGCATTCAAACTGGAGAAATCACAGCAGAAAAAGCCAGCCGAGGTGATCCCACTGCGGGGCGAGAAGCAGGAAGATTATGCCTTCCCAGATCTCAGTGACCTGATATTCAAGGAGGAAGAGGATGACTGAAGAATTCCAGCGCGGAGTCATTCCCCTGGCGCGTTACCAGGAGCAGCAGCTTCCTGAGTATCAGGACAATCCGCTCATCAGCGCATTGCCTCCGATTCCTGATCTGCAGGAGGTGGTCGGTCTATTGCAGCAGCTTCCCGGTTTCGAGCCGCAGGAGGCGCTTCTGGATGGTCGGCTCAGGGCACATGCAATTGCCCGCCTGTTGCACGGCTTCTTCCAGCCGCTGAGCCATCACTTGGAGCTGGAGAGCAAGATCAGCCTGATGATCCGTCAAGGGTACATCGGTCGGAATCCGGCCAGTGGTGCCTGGTATGCGCACCTGCAGAATGGCTATCGCCGTGTCGAAGAGGAGGATCTGGATGCGGCGGTGTACCAGAGTGTCTCCTCTACGGCCAACAGCCTGTCGCTGTTCGGCTGCTCCGGTTGCGGCAAGACGCGCACGCTGGAGCGGATTCTGAGCATGTACCCCCAAGCCCTCCATCACCCTGATTACAACATCACTCAACTGGTCTATCTGAAGGTCGACTGCCCAATTGACGGTGACTTGGATGAGCTGTGCCTGAGCTTCTTCAACGAAGTAGACAAGATCCTGGGTACCTACTACAGCCGTAGCCACGGACGCAAGAAGCTGGGTACCAAACGTCTGCTGGCATCCATGTGCCAGGTAGCCAATCTGCACGCGCTCGGAGTGCTGATCATCGACGAGGTTCAGAACCTCAACGAGGCACGCTCCGGTGGTGCCGAAAAAATGCATAATTTCTTCGTGTCGCTGGTAAACACCATCGGTGTTCCGATCATTCAGGTCGGCACCCACCGGGCCAGCAAGTTCTTCCAGCGCACGTTCCGGGCTGCTCGGCGGGTCTCCGGGTTGGGCAGCATCCGCTGGGATAGGTTGCCTCGGGACGAGCATTGGAAGCGTCTGTTGAAGCGGCTCTGGAAGTATCAGTGGCTGCGAAATGCGGCGCCGCTGGATGATGAACTGGAGGCTACGATGTACGACCTCACCCAAGGGGTCATGGACATCGTCATCAAGCTGTTCGCGCTGGCGCAGATCCGGGCGATAGTGACAGGTGTCGAGTGCATCAAGCCGCTGTTGCTGCGCAGGGTTTTCGAGGACGAGTTCAAACCGGTCCATCCGATGCTAGCGGCCTTGCGGAGCGGTAGGCCCGAGCTGATCGCCAAATATGACGACCTGCTGATGCCAGAGATCGAGGGACGGTTGCTGACCCTGACTCGCTCTCTGGATAGCGTCCCCCAACCTAAACCGCCGGCCCCTCCGGCAGATGACAAGGCAAAGCGGCTGGCCGCCCTGCTCGAAGGTATGGAAATCCCGAGGGACATCGCCATTCCCATGGCCGATGAATTGTTGGCGGAGAATCCGGACATCCCGCTGGCGGCCCTGATTCACAAGGCCACGGCCTACCTCGCGCAGGACGCTCCCAAGAGGCCCGGCATTTCCAGAGTTAAGCGGACGGAGTGGGGGTGCCTATCCGAGGAGGATCTGCGCCGACGTTATGCCGATGGGCCTGAAAGCGAGGCCTATGACAGATTCAAGCAGGCTGGCTTGATCCTCGATCTGCGGCCTCTGCTGAGAGCGAGCTGAAATGTACTTCCCCAGGCTCTACCCGGACGAACTGCTTTACAGCGGTATTGCCCGGTGCCGGGTACATCTGGGGATAGGCAACCACAAGACCTTGCTGCACATGCTTTTCGGTGACAGCAAGGTTGCCGCGATTACCGATCTGCCTACACACCTTACTGCGTTGGCGAACAACACGGGCTTAGATGCGGAAGGCATGATCCTGAATCACACGCTGTTCCCGCTCTATGCCCCTTTCATTCCGCCGGAGCGCCGTACCGATCTTTTTCAGGCCATGCTTGCTCCCGACCGGCCGACGATTGGTCTGTCTGGGGCCTCGACGGCCTTGGTCAAGTGGCCCGATTGGCTGCGTTACTGCCCGATCTGCTTTGAAGATATGGCTGCGCGCTACGGTGAACCCTACTGGCGGCGTAGCTGGCAGATTCAAGGGATAGATGCCTGTCCCGAGCATGGCTGTCAGCTCCTGAACTCACCTATCCCGTTCCGTCGAGCGCAGCGGCACGAGTTTCATCCAGCCTCTCCACTGTTTCTGCCCCTTGATCTTCGCGTGAGTCCCGTGGGCGAAGAGGCTATCAGGCTCGCCAAGGCTGCTATGCAGCTGCTGGCGCTCGAAGAGGTGCAATCGCCTGGCTACGGACGCTGGACCAACCTGTACCGGTACCTGGCTACAGAGTGCGGCGCCAGGCGCGGCCGGCAGGTCAGGGCTGAAGTCATCTGGGAGAAGATCCTGGCATCCCATCGCAGGGATTGGCTTGCTGCGAACGGTCTGCTGACATCCGGGGAGCCTCCGCCCTGGCTGTTGGCGATGTTCAGGAAGCATCGTAAGGGATTCAGTGCGCTGCAGCATCTGATTGTCTGGACCAGTCTGCGCCCCGGCCAGCATGCTGGCGAGCTGATCAGCGAGGCGAAGACTCGCCAGGTCGACCTTGCCTCCGACCGGTCAGTGCAGCTGCTTCCCGCTGAGTTTGAACAAAAGCAGCAATACCGAGCCGTTTGGCTGCAAGCACTGGCTAATCACGGTGGCGCCAAGGCTGCCAGGCATAACGGAGGAGAGGCATGTTACGCCTGGCTCTATCGTCATGACCGAAGCTGGCTGATGGCTGCAAATCAGGCCAGACCGCGCCGACAGGGCAACAACAGCCATGTTGACTGGCAAGCGCGGGACAGAAAGCTGGTACGCCTGCTGATCCGAATTGGCAGAGACAGCGAAGAAGACCGGAGCCTTCCGCGCAGGAGTCGCAACTGGTTCCTGCAGCAGCTACCCCATCGGGCATCAGTCGAGCACCGTCTCGATCAACTGCCTTTATGCCGCACCTTCTTGGATCGCTATGCCGAGTCCGTCGGCGAGTATCAGATCCGTCGTCTGACTGCAGCGATGCTGGAGGATGTACAGACCGGTATAAAGTCCAGACGCTGGGAGCTGGAAAGGCGTTGTGGATTGGAAAAAAGCAGGATGGCACCACTGACCACTGCGCTCATTCGATTGATAGGAAGATGGATTGAATAGGACAGTATTTCGTCAGATCCCGAACGGATCCAGGTTGCTGGCCGTTGGAAATTTTTTCAGGGCTCCGACTCCGGCAGCCGAGTGGCGCTTGGCGGCTCTCTTTGAGCGTAACGGTAAGTTGCAGTTGCAGCGGTTCGCACAGGAGATGTCGTGTGTCTTAGCCGTTGGTCGCGAGTTTCTTGGCGAAGAAGGGGCTCCTTATCGTCCCAGTGGTTTCAAGAAGACGGTGGTGCTTCCTGCAATAGATACCTGGCGGGAACGGCAGTTGGGTGAGTGCCCACGTCTGGCCAGAAGGCTTGCTGCAAATCCTGAGATATCTGGACAGCGATGCTTTGTGTTCGAGGTCGATGGTCTGACCGTCTGGCTGCCGAAATTCGAGCTGGCGCGAAAAATGTTCTTCCACGCTGCCTTCATCGTCCGTGCAGCCTTCGCACCGAATGGCTTGGACATGGCCTTCACGGTCTACAGAGAGGGCGATGTTGTTCATATCCATACGCCCCCGAAGACAGGTGCGCCAAGTCAGCTTCTCAAAATCAAGGGATACAGAGACCATTTCAGTTGGCTGCTGCTGAATCAGGACGTGAAGCGATCCTTCGAGTCAATCTGGCAAAGCCTCAACCAAAGGCAAGAGCGGGTACCGCAAGGTTCGGCGTATGCAAGGTGGCAGTTCGACTTCATGGCACCCCCTTCCCTCGCGGGTAGCACCATGGATGTGCGAGGCCCCTTTGATCCGGAAAGCAACGAATTGCTGGTCTGGGAGATCGAAAAGCTCCAGGGGCTCCGGTTTAGCCATCGCGGTGATATTTTTTTCCACCATCCTGCTCTCAAGTTACCCGTCAGGGGAGATAGCACAGGCTGTGTATCCGTGCCATCGGGAGCCAAGGAGTTGGAGGTGGATACTGACGAAGAGCCGACTGCTGCCAAGGAGCAGAGGTTGATTCACCTGCCCGTTGAGGGAGTCACGTTTGATGCTCAGCTGCGCACCAAGATCGCCTACAACGGGGAGCGTGCCAACGCTCATGGCAAGAAGGTCGACGACGAGCAATGCCCGAGCAGAGAAAGCCAACTCTTCGGTGTGGCTGATCCTGTGAGCGAGGGCAGCATAGCGTCAGGAGAATTCCAACAATTGGGTGAGGGAGAGGGTGATGGGGACGAGCATGAACGGCTTGCAGATCGTTTCTCGCTGCTCCGAGAGATTCTTGAACAAATCACCCAAGAGTCTGGAGTTGCGCTGGTAGCACTGGAGGTGAGGCCTCTGCCGCCCGTTCCACGTTGCAGCTACCACATGATCGATCACGAAAAATCACGCTGCTATCTGCTGGCAAGGTTCAAACTACAAAACGGCGATCAACGCTACCTTCTAGAAATAGATACCTCAGACAACCGGAAGACCATGTCAACGCGGATCATGGGCTTCAAAGCCGGTGTTGAGGCAGGAAAATGCATAGACAGAATCTTGAGGGAGACAGTGAAAGGCTCGTTGCGCTGGCCAGGCACCATGGCGAAGTACTGTGAGCCTTTGCACTCTGTGCATCACCCGAAAGAAGGTCCGCCTGATGCCTATCAGGCCAGAGTATCTGGCTGGAAGCAGCGGATACGCGCGGCCCTGATCTGATGGCAAAATGATTCACAGGTTGGCTGCTAATGAGGTTGGGCTGAGGCCATGATCGGAGTGGGCAAGCCAAGGATGCATGCCAGGCGCGGTCGAGTTCGGTATTCTCTGTGTCTTTGGTCACGGGCAGGACGCAGCATGGCGTGCTCTGAAAGCAACCGCTTGGGCGTCAACCG